>NZ_JBEYHH010000021.1:0-60128 GCF_040635175.1 Streptomyces sp. NPDC006997 | reverse complement strand
CCGGCCGCCCGCCCCGCCTCGCGACCGGCCGCCCGCCCCGCCTCGCGACCGGCCGCCCGCCCCGCCTCGCGACCGGCCGCCCGCCCCGCCTCGCGACCGGCCGCCCGCCCCGCCTCGCGACCCGCCTCCCGCACCGTCGCGGCCCGGGCCGGGTCGGTCGAGGAGGGCCGGGCACGGGGCGCGCAAGAGGGAACCGCGCCAGACGTACGGCAGGTGAACCGGCCGCCGACCGAGGACGGTCCGCCGATCCGCCGGTCCGCCGATCAGGCGCCCGTCCGGGACCGTAAGATCGGGTGCCCTGGGGGTGGGGTGAATGGTGAAGCGGCGCCCTGGCACCACGCCGACGCTGGAGGAAGTGGCCGCGCTTGCCGGGGTGGGGCGGGGCACGGTCTCCCGCGTCATCAACAACGCGACCGGTGTCAAGGAGTCGACCCGGCGCGCGGTGCAGCGGGCCATCGCCGAGCTGGGCTACGTGCCCAACCTGGCGGCCCGTTCACTGGCGGGGCGGCGCGCGGACGCCGTGGCGCTGGCGATCACCGAGAAGGACTGGCGCAAGTTCGGGGAGCCGTTCTTCTCGGAGGTGGTGCGCGCGGTCGGGGACGCCCTGGCGGACACCTCGGTCCAACTGCTGCTCACCCTGGTCCGCTCGGACGCCGAGCGGACCAGGTTCGTCGAGTACGCGCGCGGCGGCCGGGTCGACGGGGTGCTGCTGACGTCCGTGCACGCAGAGGACCCGCTGCCCGACATGCTCGCCGACGCCGGGCTGCCCACGGTCCTCCTCGGCCGCCGCTCGGGCGAGGAGCAGGTCACCTACGTCGACGCGGACAACGCGGGCGGCGCCCGGGACGCCGTCGCCCATCTGCTGCGCGACGGACGCCGGGCGATCGGCACCGTCACCGGGCCGCTGGACATGTACGTCGCGCAGAGCAGGCTGCGCGGCTACCGGGAGGCGCTGACCAGGGCCGGGATCGGGCCACGGGCCGCCTGGGAGGCCGAGGGCGACTTCACCGAGGCGAGCGGGCGCCGGGCCACCGCCGAACTGCTCGCCCGCTACCCCGGCCTGGACGCCGTGTTCGCCGCCTCGGACACCATGGCCGCCGGGGCGCTGACCGCCCTGGGCGCGGCGGGGCGCCGGGTGCCGGACGACGTGGCGGTGATCGGCTTCGACGACTTCCGGCTCGCCCAGGACACCGAGCCGCGGCTGACGACGGTGCGGCAGCCGCTGGAGGAGATCGGCCGGACCATGGTGCGGCTGCTCCTGGAGGAGATGGAGCAGCCCGAGGTGGCCTGGCGGCACGTGATCCTGCGGACCCGGCTCGTGGTGCGGGATTCGGCCTGAGGGGCGGGGGTGACGGGCCGGGACCGCTCTTCGAATGTTTCGGGAGCGCTCCCATCTTCCCTGTCCTGTCTTCGATCACATCGCTGACCAGCGGCTTCGAGATCGCTTCGACATTTCTTCGACAGTTCGCGTGCGCGGAGTCTTGTCAGGGACATGGGCCGCTTCTACAGTCACCGGCGTACCAATTTATGGGAGCGCTCCCATCAGTGGGGAGTTGGGAGCGCTCCCGCTTCCCCCGCTTCCCCCACGCTTTCCCCGCACTCTTCCCCCGCACCGGAGAGGCCCCCATGCGCTCGTTACCGCACGGCACCCGCACTCCGCACGCCCTGCTCGGCGTCCTGCTCACCGCTCTCGCCACCGTCGTGGCGCTCCTCACCGCCGCACCGGCCGCCCAGGCCGACACCCTGATCTGCGAGCAGTACGGCTCCACCGTGATCCAGGGACGCTACGTCGTCCAGAACAACCGCTGGGGCACTAGCGCCCCCCAGTGCGTCACCGCCACGGACAACGGCTTCCGGCTCACCCAGGCCGACGGCTCCGTCCCCACCAACGGCGCCCCCAAGTCGTACCCGTCCGTCTTCAACGGCTGCCACTACACCAACTGCTCCCCGGGCACCAACCTCCCGGCGCAGGTCAGCACCATCTCCAGCGCGCCCAGCAGCATCTCGTACAACTACGTCTCCAACGCCGTCTACAACGCCTCGTACGACATCTGGCTGGACCCGACGCCGCGCACCGACGGGGTGAACCGGACCGAGATCATGATCTGGTTCAACCGGGTCGGCTCCATCCAGCCGATCGGCTCCCCGGTGGGCAACGCCACGGTCGGCGGGCGCGGTTGGCAGGTCTG
The DNA here is from genome assembly GCF_040635175.1 of Streptomyces sp. NPDC006997. Lineage (NCBI taxonomy): Bacteria > Bacillati > Actinomycetota > Actinomycetes > Kitasatosporales > Streptomycetaceae > Streptomyces > Streptomyces sp. NPDC006997. Next base: position 57,939 of record NZ_JBEYHH010000021.1, on the reverse strand, counting down.
GACCGGTAGCAACGGCTCCAACGACGTGATCTCCTTCGTCGCGCCGTCCGCGATCGGGAGCTGGAGCTTCGACGTCATGGACTTCGTCCGGCACACCGTCTCCCGGGGCATGGCGCAGAACAACTGGTACCTGACCAGCGTGCAGGCCGGGTTCGAGCCGTGGCAGAACGGGGCCGGGCTCGCCGTGAACTCCTTCTCGTCGAGCGTGAACACCGGCGGCGGCACCCCCGACCCCGACCCGGGCGGCCCGGCGCAGTGCGACGTCACCTACGCCACCAACGTCTGGCAGGACGGCTTCACCGCCGACGTCACGGTCAGGAACACCGGTTCCGCGCCCGTCGACGGCTGGCAGCTCGCGTTCACCCTGCCGTCCGGGCAGCGGATCACCAACGCCTGGAACGCGACCATCTCCCCGTCGAGCGGGGCGGTCACCGCGACCCCGGCCGCGCACAACGCGAGCATCGCCGCCGGGAGCAGCCAGACGTTCGGCTTCCAGGGCACGTACTCGGGATCGTTCGCGCAGCCGGGTGAGTTCCGGCTGAACGGGACGGTCTGCTCCTGACCGCCTGAACCGGTCCCACCCCCCGGTTCGCTCCGGGCCCGCCCCCGCCTCCACGCCGACGGGGGCGGGGCCGGAGTCCACGGTCGCCCCCACCCCTTCCTCCGGCCCGCACCCGGAAAGGCCCTACGACCCATGGCCCTGAGCACCGCCCCGCCCCGCCGCCGCCCGGCGCTAGCCGCCGCGCTCTGCGCCGCCGCGCTCGCCGTGACCGGCCTGACCGGCGTGGCCCCCGCGCCCGAACCCGCCGCGTCCGCCGCCGCGCTGCCCTACCAGGACCCGTCCCTGCCGGTGGCGCAGCGGGTCGACGACCTGCTGGCCCGGATGTCGCTGGACGACAAGCTCGGCCAGATGACCCAGGTCGAGAAGGAGGCGCTGGCCCCGCAGTCGGACCTGGCGACGTACCGCATCGGCTCGGTGCTCTCCGGCGGCGACTCCACGGTCAGCCCCAACAACGCCCAGACCTGGGCCGACACCTACGACTCCCTCCAGCGCACCGCCCTGGCCACCCCGCTCGGCATCCCGGTGATCTACGGCATCGACGCGGTGCACGGCCACAACGCGGTGCGCGGCGCCACGCTGTTCCCGCACAACATCGGCCTCGGCGCCACCCGCGACCCCGACCTGGTGGAGCGCGTCGGACGCGCGGTCGCCGAGGAGGTCGCGGGGACCGGCATCGACTGGTCGTTCGCGCCCTGCCTGTGCGTGGTCCGCAACGACCGGTGGGGACGCACCTACGAGTCCTTCGGCGAGAAGCCCGAACTGCCCACCGCCATGACGTCGTTCATCACCGGGATGCAGGGCGCCACCCTGGGGGCCGACCCGGCCTCCGTGCTCACCACCGCCAAGCACTACCTCGGCGACGGCGGCACCACCGGGGGAGTGGACCAGGGCGACACGGAGCTGTCCGAGGCGGAGCTGCGGGCGGTCCACCTGCCGCCGTTCGCGGAGGCGGTACGGCGGGGCGTCGGCTCGGTGATGCTGTCGTACAGCAGCTGGAACGGGGTGAAGTCGCACGGCCACAAGTACCTGGTCACCGACGTGCTCAAGGGCGAGCTGGGCTTCACCGGGTTCGTCGTCTCCGACTGGGCCGCCGTCGACCAGCTGGACGGGCAGAGCGGGTTCACCGGCACGGAGATCGCCACCGCCGTCAACGCGGGCGTCGACATGGTGATGGTCCCGCACGACTACACCCGCTTCCTCACCCTGCTGCGGGGCGAGGTCAACGCCGGGCGGGTCCCGCTGGTCCGGGTCAACGACGCCAACCGGCGCATCCTCACCAAGAAGTTCGAACTCGGCCTGTTCGAACGGCCGCTGACCGACCGCTCGTACACCTCCACGGTCGGCTCCGCCGCGCACCGGGCGCTGGCCCGGCAGGCGGTGCGGGAGTCGCAGGTGCTGCTGAAGAACGACGGCGGCCTGCTGCCGCTGCCCAAGTCGGCGAAGGTGTTCGTCGCGGGCAAGAACGCCGACGACATCGGCAACCAGAGCGGCGGCTGGACCGTCGGCTGGCAGGGCCGCAGCGGAGCCGTCACCGAGGGCACCACGATCCTCCAGGGCATCCGCGCCGCCGTCACCGACCCGTCCCGGGTGACCTACGACCGGTACGGCAACGGCGTCGACGGCAGCTACTCGGCCGCCGTCGCCGTCGTCGGGGAGACCCCGTACGCCGAGGGGCGCGGCGACCGGCCCGGGGCGATGGGCCTGGACCAGGAGGACCTGTCGACGCTGGCCCGGCTGAAGGCGAGCGGCGTGCCCGTCGCCGTGGTGCTGGTCTCCGGGCGCCCGCTCGATGTCGCCGCCCAACTGCCGGACTGGCGGGCGCTGCTGGCGTCCTGGCTGCCCGGCACCGAGGGCGCCGGCGTCGCCGACGTGCTCTTCGGCGACCACGCGCCCACCGGCAGGCTCCCGGTCAGCTGGATGCGCGGCGCCTCCCAGCAGCCGGTCAACGACGGCGACGGCAAGAGCCCGCTGTTCCCCTACGGCCACGGGCTGACGTACGACGGCACACCCGACCCGGACCCGGACCCGGATCCCGACCCGGAACCGGTGGGCGGCTGCACCGCCGACTTCCGGCTCGTCAACTCCTGGCCGGGCGGCCACCAGGCCGAGATCACCGTCAAGAACACCGGCACCGGCCCGGTCTCCGGCTGGACCGTCGACTGGGACCTCGGGGGCGCGACCGTCACCAGCCTCTGGAACGGCGTCCTCACCGTCACCGACGGCCGGGCCACCGTCCGCAACACCTCCTCCAACGGCGCGCTGGCCCCCGGCGCGACCACCTCGTTCGGCTACACCGCCAACGGCAGCGCGGGCAGTCCCGCTCCGCGCTGCACCACCGGCTGAACCACCCGCACCACGCACCACACCCGCACCAGCACACGCACTACACCAGCACCACGCACCACATACGCACCACGCACCCGCACCACGCACCACGCACCCGTACCCCAAGGAGGGCACATGACAGACCGGAGCAGACGCACGGGCCCCGGCCCGCGCCGCCCGCGCCGGATGCGGCCGGCCGCACTGGCCGCCGTGCTCAGCACGCTGCTGCTGGCGACCGCGGCCCAGCTGACCGGACCGTCGCAGGCGGCGGCAGCCGAGGCCCACGTCGACAACCCGTTCGCCGGAGCCACCTTCTACGTCAACCCCGACTACGCCGAACACGTCGACACGTCCATCGCCCGCACCAGCGACAGTGCCCTCAAGGCCAAGATGGAGCAGGTCAAGAACTACCCGACCGCGGTCTGGCTGGACCGGATCGCGGCCATCCACGGCGGCGACGCCAACGCGGGCCGCAAGAGCCTGGCCGACCACCTCGACCTGGCCCTGGCCCAGAAGAAGCCCGGCCAGCCGATCACCGCGACCTTCGTGGTGTACGACCTGCCCGGCCGGGACTGCGCCGCCCTCGCCTCCAACGGGGAACTGCCGCTCACCGCGGCCGGGCTCGCCCGCTACAAGAGCGAGTACATCGACGTCATCGCGAACGTCTTCAAGGACCCCAAGTACCAGGACATCCGCATCACCACCGTCATCGAGCCGGACGGGCTGCCGAACCTGGTCACCAACACCTCCGACCCCGAGTGCGCGCAGGCCAAGAGCAGCGGCGTCTACGCCGACGGCGTGCGCTACGCGCTCGACCAGCTGCACGCCATCCCCAACGTCTACACCTACCTCGACTTCGCCCACTCCGGCTGGCTCGGCTGGGACAACAACCTCAGCGGGACCGTGCAGCTGTACACGGACGTCGCCAAGGGCACCCGGGCCGGCCTGAGCAGCGTCGACGGCCTCGTCACCAACGTCTCCAACTACACGCCGCTCGCCGAGCCGTTCCTGCCCGACCCGACCAAGCAGGTCGGCGGGAACCAGATCCGGTCCGGCGAGTACTACGAGTGGAACCCGAACTTCGACGAGACGGACTTCACGGCCAACGTGCACCGCGCGCTGGTCAGCGCGGGGTGGCCCGCCGCCACCGGCATGATCGTGGACACCTCACGCAACGGCTGGGGCGGCGCGGGCCGACCCACCGCCGTGAGCACCAGCACCAGCCTCGACACCTACGTCAGCGAGTCCAAGGTGGACCGCAGGACCCACCGCGGGCTGTGGTGCAACGTCTCCGGCGCCGGGCTCGGACAGCCCCCGCAGGCCGCGCCCGCCGGGCTCCCCGACTCCCGCCTCGACGCGTTCCTCTGGGTGAAGCCGCCGGGTGAGTCGGACGGGGCCAGCACCGAGATACCCAACGACGAGGGCAAGCACCTCGACCCCATGTGCGACCCGACGTACTCGGCGCCCAACGCGGGCGGCAACAAGACCGGCGCGCTGGAGGGCGCCCCGCTCGCCGGGCACTGGTTCCACGACCAGTTCGCCATGCTGGTCCGCAACGCCAACCCGGCCGTCGGCGACGACGGCGGCAACGACAACGGCGACGACACCACCGCGCCCACCGCGCCGACCGGGCTGCGGACCACCGCCAAGACCGCGGGCAGCGTCTCGCTGGCCTGGACGGCGGCCACCGACGACACCGGCGTGACCGGCTACGACGTCTACCGCGACGGCACCCGGGTCACCTCGACGCCGGTCACCACGACTGCGTTCACCGACACCGGCCTGACCGCGGACACGGCCTACGCCTACACGGTGCGCGCCCGCGACGCCGCCGGGAACGTCTCCGCGCCGTCCACCGCGCTCACCGTCACCACCGGCACGGACGGCGGCGGTCCGGACCCGGCGGGCGGTCTGAAGGTGACGTACAAGAACAACGACGTCTCGGTGGCGGACAACGCCATCCGGCCCAGTCTGCGGATCGCCAACACCGGCAGCGGGTCGGTCGACCTGAGCCAGGTGACGGCCCGCTACTACTTCACCCGGGACGGCGGCTCGTCCACGGTGAGCGCCTGGTGCGACTACGCGGCCGTCGGCTGCTCCAAGGTCGAGCTGCGGGTGGTCCCGCTGAGCACACCGGTCGCGGGCGCGGACGCCTACCTGGAGGTCGCCTTCTCCGACGGCACGCTGGCCGCCGGAGGGAACACCGGTGACATCCAGCTGCGGATGAGCAAGTCCGACTGGTCCGCCTTCGACGAGTCCGACGACGCCAGCCGCTCCACCGCCACCACCTACACCGACGCCCCGGAGATCCCGGCCTACCTCGGAACCGAGCTGGCCTGGGGCACCCCGCCCAGCTGACCACCCACTCCCCGCGACTCCCCCGCCCGTCCGGCGCGACCGCTCCCCGGACGGGCGGGGGCTCCAAACGCCCACCAGGGCGCGGCACGACCCGCACACATCCCCACACAGGCACAGGAGGCACCATGGCCCGACCCCAACGCATCGTCTCCTTGATGGCGGTGCTCGCGACCCTGCTCAGCGGTCTCGCGCTGGCCCTGCTCGCGCAGGGCAGCGCCAAGGCGCACGGCGTGGCGATGATGCCCGGATCGCGGACCTACCTCTGCTATCTGGACGCCCAGACCAGCTCCGGCGCCCTGGACCCGACGAACCCGGCCTGCGAGGCCGCGCTCGCCGAGAGCGGCGCGACGGCGCTGTACAACTGGTTCGCGGTGCTCGACTCCAACGCGGGCGGCCGGGGCGCCGGTTACGTGCCCGACGGCAAGCTGTGCAGCGCCGGTGACCGTTCGCCGTACAACTTCACCGGCTACAACGCCGCCCGCTCCGACTGGCCCCGGACGCACCTCACCTCGGGGTCGACGATGCGGGTGAAGTACAGCAACTGGGCGGCGCACCCGGGCTCGTTCCGGGTGTACCTCTCCAAGCCCGGCTACTCGCCGACCTCTCCGCTGGGCTGGGGTGACCTGGACCTGATCCAGACGGTCACCAACCCGCCGCAGTCGGGTTCGGTGGGCAGCGAGTCCGGTCACTACTACTGGGACCTGAACCTGCCCTCGGGCCGGTCGGGCAACGCGATGATCTTCATCCAGTGGGTGCGCTCGGACAGCAACGAGAACTTCTACTCCTGCTCCGACGTCGTCTTCGACGGCGGCAACGGCGAGGTCACCGGCATCAACAACCCGCCGACCGACCCGACGGACCCGACGGACCCGACGGACCCGACCGATCCGACGGACCCGACGGACCCGCACACCGGCTGCATGGCCGTCTACTCGGTGACGAGCAGCTGGGGCGGCGGCTTCCAGGGCTCCGTCGAGGTGATGAACCACGGCACGACCTCGCAGAACGGCTGGGCCGTGCAGTGGAAGCCGGGTGACGGCACCCGCATCAACAGCGTCTGGAACGGTGTGCTGAGTACCGGGAGCGACGGCACGGTGAAGGTCAGCAACGCCGACTACAACCGGACCATCGCGCCGGACGGCAGTGTGACGTTCGGCTTCACCGCCACATCGACCGGCAACAACGTCCCGGTCGGCTCGATCGGCTGCGTCAACCCGTAGCCCGGTCGGTACGTCCGCTCAGCGGCGCCGGTTCCCCCCGGGGGACCGGCGCCTTTCACGTGCCCGGGGCGCCGAGCGGGCGGACCTCGCCCGCCGGGCCGAGGACGAACAGCGCCACGCCCAGCCGTCCGGCGCGGGCGCGGGCGTCGGCGGCGTACCCGCCGCGGGAGAAGTGGGCGCAGTCCACGGAGCGGGTCATCGCCGTCAGCCACACGCACTCCACGTCCCGCAACGTGGCGGGCCGCCCCGACGGGTCGACGTGGGCCAGCAGCCCCGGGGCGGTCAGGGCGACGCCGGAGGGCGGCCGGTGCGCGGCGCGGCGCAGCTCACGGTGGCCGAGGCGGTGCAGGTACCGGGCGGCGGCGAGGACGGTGTCGCGGGCGCCGAGGGCCTCCTCCGCGCGGCCCGAGGCGACCGGTACGCGCAGCACCGTGCCGCACGGGCAGCCCAGTTCCGGGCGCGGCCACTGGCCGGGACGGCCGCAGGCGGCGCAGCACACGGTGAGCCACTCCGCGTCCCAGGAGCGGTGGCGGACGGGCGCCGCGACGCCGTGCCGGTCGAGCGGCGGCGCGACCGGGGCGCCGCACGGGCAGGGGTAGGACGGCGCGGAGTAGGTGTGCGCTCGCCGACAGGCCGGACAGCGCACCGACACGCTCTCGGACATGGACCCATGGTGCGCCCACCGGCCCTCGTCTGTCCGGCCCTTGACGGTGCCCACCCCCCCACTTACCCCCTCCCTGGGCCTGATCAGGCAAAGGTCTGAGGAACTGGCGGACGGATGGACGGACCCGCCCGCAGCGCGGAGCGCGGGGCGACCACCTGCCAGGCCGTCTCCCCGTGCAGGGCGACCGCGAGCAGCCGGGCGTGGTCGCTCAGCCCGCGCCGGGTCACCGGCACGGGATGGCGTCTGGCCAGGGCGCGGATCTCGCGCCGGGTGGCACGGGTGGGCCCGAGCAGCGGATAGCGCAGCAGCCCCGCCTCCGCGAGCGGGATCCGCATCCGGGCCACCGCCAGCCGCACCTCAGGGTGGCGGGCCAGCGTGCGCGGAGTGCCGGGCCGGTGCAGGGCGCCGTACACGGCGATCTCCAGCGGCGTCTCCCCGGCCTCCGCGTCCGGGGCGCGGGCGCTCATCGTCCCCGGCCCCTCCGGCATCACGGCGCCGCGCAGGTGCAGCGCCAGCACCGCCACGGTCACGGCGGCGCGTGGGCCGCCCCGCAGCAGTGCGATCTCCTGGGGTGCCAGTCGGCCCACACGGACCGCCGTCCCGTCGTATCCCCCGTACACCTTCCTCACCTCGCCCCCGTGCCGGGGCCCGCCGCCCCCGTGCCGGCGGGCCCCGTGTGACGGCAGAATGCCCGCCGCGGGGGGCTGTTGAAGCCTCCCGCGGCATGATTCAGAGGTTGATTTGAGGGTTTCGTAGCGGGTGTACGACCGCTGCCGTAGACGCGCTCACGCCCCGTGACGCTGCTGGTGGTGCTGCTGGTGACGCTGTTCGTGCTGCTGCTCGTGGTGCCCCTGGTGCTGTTCCTCGTGGTGCTCGGACAACCCCGGCCAGTCGTCCGGGCCGCCGCCCTGCCACTCGATGAGGTCGGTGCCCTCCACGTCGGTGACGTACAGGTCGGCCAGCCGCAGGAGTTCGCCCACGTCGTCGACGTGTGAGGCGACCCCCAGCGTCTCGTCGCCCGCGGTGACCCGGCGGGAGCCGTCCAGGGCCGGGGAGTGGACCACGATGTGCGGATGCCGTGTCGGGTGTGCCATGCCTTCAGCGTCCTGCGGACGCGACGGTTCCGCACCCCGAGGGGTCCGGCGCACGGCGGAGCACGCCGCCGCGCGTGACGACCCCTTCTCGGAAGTGGGTCGACATGCCCGGTCGAGATGCCTTGGGGGCAGGTAAAGGCGTCTGGTCCGCCCCGGGAGAAGGGCGGGGGTGGTCGGCCCGGGCCGGGGGACGCCCGGGCCGACCGGTCAGAGGCGGCCGGTGAGCATTCCGCGCCAGTAGATCGGCGGCAGGCCGTACCGCTTGAACGCCCACATCGTGCGCCGTTCCTTGAAGGGGTCGAGCAGGGGGAACGTGGGCGTGGGCTGGAGGTCGTAGTCGAACTCGGCCAGCAGCATCCGGTCGCGGGCGGTGACCAGCGGGCAGGACGTGTAGCCGTCGTAGCGGTGCGACGGCTCGCGGCCGCGCATGACGTCGAGCAGGTTCGCCGCGACCGTCGGGGCCTGCTTGCGCACCGCGGCGCCGGTCTTCGAAGTGGGCAGGTTCGCCACGTCGCCGAGCGCGAAGACGTTGCCGTACGCGGGGTGCTGGAGGGTGTGCCGGTCGGCGGCGACGAAGCCCTGCGGGCTGGCCGGGTCGGCGAGCGGTCCGGTCCTGATCCAGTCGGGCGCGCTCTGCGGCGGGACGGCGTGCAGGAGGTCGTAGCCGATGGTCTCCTTCGTGCCGTCGGCGTGGTCGGTGACGGTGATCTCGCGGGCGTCGCCGTCGACGGCGGTCATCTCGGAGCGCAGCCGCACCTCGATGCCGTACCGGGCGGCCACCTGGTCCAGCACCCGTGACCAGGCGGGCACCTTGAACAGTGCCGGGTCGGGGATGACGAGGACGACCCGGATGTCGTCCAGGACCTTCCGTCTGCGCCAGTGGTCGGCGGCCAGGTAGGCGATCTTCTGGGGGGCGCCGCCGCACTTCAGCGGGGTCGCGGGGTGGGTGAAGACGGCCGTGCCCGAGCGCAGCTGGCGGATCAGCTCCCAGGTGCGCGGGGCGTACTCGGGCGCGTAGTTGCTGCTCACCCGGTCGTGGCCGACGGCCTCGGCGAGGCCCGGCACGCCGTTCCAGTCGAGCTTCAGGCCGGGGGCCAGCACCAGGTACTCGTAGGTCAGCTCGGCGCCGCCGGAGAGGGCCACCGTACGGGCGTCGGGGTCGACGGCCAGGGCGCGGCGGCGGATCCAGCGCACACCGTCGGGTATCACCGACCCCTCGGGGCGGCGGGTGGCGCTCAGGGGTGCCTGGCCGCCGCCGACCAGGGTCCACAGCGGCTGGTACCAGTGGGTGTCGGACGGCTCGATCAGGGTGATGTCACTGACGCCCGCGCGTCGCAGGCGGGCGGCGACGCTGACGCCGCCGCTGCCGCCGCCGATGACGGCGACGCGATGACGGCCGGAGACCGGCGCGTCGGTGGGGGGAGGGGTGGCGGCCAAGGTGTTGCTCCTTCCGGCTGGCCGGTGTGCGGGGGTGGAGCGGCCGGGGGGTCATCCGGTTGGTGGCGGCCCTGCCGCGGTTGCCGCTGGCGCGGACGGCGAAGGGCTCCCGGGTCGCCTCGCGAGGCACTTCGTTGCCTCCTCAATTACCCCCTGGGGTATCTACTCCCCGGAGCGTACGACTGTCCGGCGAGTCGCGTCAAATACCCCCAGGGGTATTTGCCCCGGGAGGCGGGTCGTGCCGTCCGTGACGGTGCGGGGATACTCTTCGGCGAGTCTCTTGAGGTCGTGTCGGAGTGAGCCCTGGTGGGCGTGGCGTCCCGGACGCGCCGCCCGGCCGGGGGGCTGGGCCAACGCTCACGGAGGAGCCGACGGGATGGGTGCGGTGGGACTGATGCGACTGAGAGTGGAGTTCACGACCGAGCCCTTCGACCTCGACGAGGCACCCGCGCATGCGCTGGTCGCCCGGGAGGTCGTCGAGGCCGCGGAGCTGGACGCGGTGGACGTGGGGCCGTTCGGCAACACCGTCGAGGGGCGGGCGGACGTGGTGCTCACCACGGTGGACGCGCTGCTGCGCCGGACGCTGGAAGCGGGCGCCACCCGGGTCTCGCTCCAGGTCAACGTGGTCGGGGAGGGTGACCGGTGAACGGCGACGAGCCCTTCGTCGCCGCCGTGAAACCGCTGGTCGACGCCATGGGCGGGGAACTGCTCCCGCCCGGCGAGGCCGGTCCCGACGACGTCGTCCTCGCCTGGGACGGTGCCGACGTGGTCGCCGTGCGGCTGCCGCAGTTGGCCGACTCGCTGGACCGCATCCTGGCCGCCATGGAGCGCGAGAAGGGCAAGTCGCTCGCCGAACTGGACCGCAAGGCGAAGCAGGAGGTCGTACGGGTGCTGGAAGCGCGCGGCGCCTTCTCCGTGCGGCACGGCGTGGAGACCGTGGCGAGCGCGCTGGGCGTCAGCCGCTTCACCGTCTACAACTACCTGAACCGCGAGAAGGGGACTTCCTGAACCGGGAGCGGGGGCTTCGTAACCCGGAATTTTCAACAAACTGTTGACGCGTGTCCGGTGGAGCGCGTTAGCTGTCCGCAGCCCGTTCGACACAAGGCCACGGAGGCTCCCGTGACGTCCACCTCACCGCCGCCGGGCCTGGCCCGACTCAACGACAGCGAGGAACGCACCGCCCTCTCCGCCCTCGTCGAGGTGTGCGCCTCCGGCGCCTGGGCGAAGCGGCTGGTGGCCGGGCGCCCGTACCCCACCCCCGGCGACCTGTACGCCGCCAGCGACGCCGCCCTGGCCGGGCTGACCCCCGCCGACCTCGACGAGGCCCTGGCCGGACACCCCCCGATCGGCCGCCCCCGGCCCGGCGACCCCGCCTCCGCCCGCGAACAGCGCGGCATGGCGGGCGCCTCCGAGGAACTGCGGGCCGAGATGCTGGAGCTGAACCTCGCCTACCAGGAGAGGTTCGGCCAGGTCTTCCTCGTCTGCGCCACCGGCCGCACCGGCGAGGAGATGCGCGACGCGCTCCGGGAACGGATGGGCAACCCGCCGGAGCGGGAACGCGAGATCGTCCGCGCCGAACTGGGCAAGATCAACCGGATCCGCCTGGCCCGACTCGTCGACGACCCCGCTAAGGACTGACCTGCCATGAGCACCCCCGCCTCCGTGTCCACGCACATCCTCGACACCAGCGTCGGCCGCCCCGCCCAGGGCGTCGCCGTCCACCTCGTGGCCCGCGCCGGACGCGACGCGGACTGGCGGGCGCTCGGCGGCTCCACGACCGACGCGGACGGCCGGTGCAGGGACCTCCCGGCGCTGCCGGAGGGCACCACCCACGTACGGCTCGACTTCGCGGTGGAGCCGCACTTCCAAAGCCAAGCCGATGCGCAGCGGGACGCCCCCGCGAACCGGGACGGCGGACCCGGGGTGTTCTTCCCCGAGGTAGTGATCACCTTCGCCGTCGTGCCCGGCGAGCACTACCACGTACCGCTGCTGCTCAACCCGTTCGGCTACTCCGTTTACCGAGGGAGCTAGCTCCATGGCCACGATGCTCGGCCCGAACCAGTACGGCAAGGCGGAGAACCGCGTCGTGAAGATCACGCGGGACGGCGCCACGCACCACGTCAGGGACCTCAACGTGTCCGTGTCGCTGAGCGGCGACATGGACGACGTCCACTACTCCGGCTCCAACGCCCACGTCCTGCCGACCGACACCACCAAGAACACGGTGTACGCGTTCGCCAAGCAGCACGGCGTCGACTCCGCCGAACAGTTCGGCATCCACCTCGCCCGGCACTTCGTCACCAGCCAGGAACCCATCCACCGCGCCCGCATCCGGATCGAGGAGTACGCCTGGGAGCGCGTCGACGCCCCCGGCTCCGAGGGCGCGCACTCCTTCGTCCGCAAGGGCCAGGAGACCCGGCTGACCCAGGTCACCTACGACGGCGCGTCCTGGGAGGTCGTGTCCGGGCTGAAGGACCTGGTCGTCATGAACTCCACCGACTCCGAGTTCTGGGGCTACGTCAAGGACGCGTACACGACCCTGAAGGAGGCGTACGACCGCATCCTGGCCACCGAGGTCTCCGCCCGCTGGCGGCACAACTGGACCGACGACGCGCGGGACATGCCCGACTGGGACGCCTCCTACGAGGAGACCAGGCGGCACCTGCTGCACGCCTTCGCCGAGACGTACTCGCTCTCCCTCCAGCAGACGCTGTACCAGATGGGCACCCGGATCATCGAGAACCGCCCCGAGATCGACGAGGTCCGCTTCGCCCTCCCCAACAAGCACCACTTCCTGGTCGACCTGGAGCCGTTCGGGCTCAAGAACGACAACGAGGTGTACTACGCCGCCGACCGGCCCTACGGGCTGATCGAGGGCACCGTCCTGCGGGACGGCTGCGAGGCGCGCATACCGGCGGACCTCACCCACCTCTGACCCGGCCCCGTCTCCCCCCTTTCGGCACCCGTGGCCGGGGAACCCGCCCCCGGCCACGGCACTCGAACCCCCAGGGTCCTGCCGTGCCCCCGCCACCCCAGCGCAAAGGACGAACCATGGCAGCAGACCGGCGCACCGTCATCGAGAACTGCGCGATCGCGACCGTCGACGCGCACGACACCGAGTACACCGACGGGTACCTGGTCATCGCGGACCACCGCGTCGAGTCGCTCGGCGCGGGCCGCGCCCCCGAGGGCCTGGCGAACGTCGTACGCCGTATCGACGCCACCGGCCATCTCGTGACCCCCGGCCTGGTCAACACCCACCACCACTTCTACCAGTGGATCACCCGGGGCCTGGCCACCGACCACAACCTCTTCGACTGGCTCGTCGCCCTCTACCCGACCTGGGCGCGCATCGACGAGCCGATGGTGTACGCGGCGGCCCGCGGCTCCCTCGCCATGATGGCCCGCGGCGGCGTCACCACCGCCATGGACCACCACTACGTCTATCCGCGCGGCTCCGGCGACCTGTCCGGCGCGATCATCCGTGCCGCCCACGAGACGGGCGTACGCTTCACCCTCGCCCGCGGCTCCATGGACCGCGGCGAGAAGGACGGCGGACTGCCCCCGGACTTCGCCGTCGAGACCCTGGACGACGCCCTCGCCGCCACCGAGGAGACCGTCAGGCGGTACCACGACGCCTCCTTCGACGCGATGACCCAGGTGGCCGTGGCCCCCTGCTCCCCGTTCTCGGTCTCCACGGAACTCATGCGGCAGGGCGCCGAGTTGGCCCGCCGTCTCGGCGTACGGCTGCACACGCACGGCAGCGAGACCGTCGAGGAGGAGAAGTTCTGCCACGAGCGGTTCGGGAGGGGGCCGACCGACTACTTCGACTCCACCGGCTGGCTCGGCGAGGACGTGTGGATGGCGCACTGCGTCCACATGAACGACTCCGACATCGCCGCCTTCGCCCGCACCCGGACCGGCGTCGCCCACTGCCCCTCCTCCAACGCCCGCCTCGCCGCCGGGATCGCCCGCGTCCCCGACCTGCTCGCCGCCGGTGTCCCGGTCGGCCTCGGCGTCGACGGCACCGCCTCCAACGAGTCCGGCGAACTCCACACCGAACTGCGCAACGCCCTCCTCATCAACCGCCTCGGCCCCCACAAGGAGGCCGCCCTCAACGCCCGGCAGGCGCTGCGCCTCGGCACGTACGGCGGCGCCCAGGTCCTCGGCCGGGCCGCCGAGACCGGCTCCCTCGAGCCCGGCAAGCTGGCCGACCTGGTGCTGTGGAGGATGGACACCCTCGCCCACGCCTCCATCGCCGACCCGGTCACCGCGCTGGTCTTCGGCGCGGCGGCGCCGGTCACCGCGTCCTTCGTCCACGGCGAGCAGATCGTCGCCGACGGACGGCTGCTCACCGTCGACGAGGACGAGATCGCCCGCGCCACGCGGGCCGAGGCGCGACGGCTGGCGCGGATCGCCGCGCGGGACTGACCCGGCGCAGACCTCCGGCCGGGAGGGACGGCTCCCGGCCGGTGACCGTGGACCCGAACGGGGCCCGCGGTGGCCGTCTCCGGGGCGCGCACCCACATGCGCCCCCCGGGGACGGCCACCCAGGGGGTTCCCGCCGTCCGCCCCCGGCCCCCACGGTGCCGCCAGTGCCCGCGTCGGGGAGAGCGGTCGCCGCGCCGCCCGCCAGCGCCCGCCAGCGCCCGGGAGGGCGCGGGAGTGACGGTGAGGTGAGGATGCCGCGCGAGCCGGTCAGAGTCCGAACAGGCCCGGATCGGTCGCCAGTTCCTTGAAGTACCCCGGCGGATCCGCCACCAGCTTCCGCGCGGTGAGGTCCATCAGGCCCCCGACGGCCGACACCTCGGCCGCCACGGTCCCGTCCGCCTTGACGACCTGCTGCTCGATCCGGAACGTCTTGCCGTCGCTCCACTCGAAGGCACAGGTCACGTCGACCTCGTCACCGGCGAGGAGTTCCCGCCGGTAGCGGATGGTGGTCTCCAGGGCGACGGGCCCGACGCCCTTCCCGACCAGCCCGCTCTGGCTGATCCCGGCCGCCTGGAGCAGCGACCAGCGGGCGTGCTCGGCGTAGTTGAGGTACACGGCCTGGTTGAGATGGCCCTGTACGTCGGTCTCGTACCCGCGCACGGTGACGCGTACGGAAAACGGCTCGTTCACAGCCCACTTCCCCTTCTGAAGGTCGTTGCTCTCGCCACCGATCCTGGCACGCCTCCGGTCACGCCCGCCGTGGGGAGGCCAGCAGGTACCGCGCGCGCGTACGGGGTTCGGTGTGCTCACTGGTCTGCCAGCCCGCCCGCTCCAGTGTGGCCGCGCAAGCGCGCAACGCCCCGGCGTCGGGTTCGTACACGGCGACGGCCTCGGGCTGCGGTGTGCCGCGCACCCGGTAACCCCCCTCGGCGTCCTCCGCCCCGGCGGGCCGGTGCTCGGCGGCCTCCAGGGCGAGTGCGACGGCCCGCACCAGATGCGTACGCTCCCACCCGCAGGGCCGGTCGATCGCCCCGTCGGGGTTGGTCATGCGGCGCAGCTCGACGAGCCCTTCCCAGGCACTGCGGACCTCCCGCGCCCGCCCGACCCCGGACGCGGCCGCCTCGCCTCCGACCCGGGCGGCGAACACCCCGGCGGACTCGGCGACTTCCTGGGACGCCTCCGCACTGACCCGCACCCCCTCCCGTACCCGGTGCCCGGCCGGGGTGAGGAAGTGGTCGTGGGGTGGCCGCGGGTGCCGGAAGGCGAGCCCCCGCTTCACCAGCGCCGCGAGCTGCGTCTCCGTACCACCCCGCAGGCGCCCGGTGACCGGATCGGCGGCGTCGATCACACGCCGCTGGGCGGCGGTCGGCGGTCGTGTCACGGCGTGCTCCTTCCAGGCGTTGGTCACCCACTGCCTCGAAGGTTACGACCCGGGTCTGACATTCCACGCGGCGATCACCGGCCGCCCGTGCTCGGTGCTCAACCGGCACACCGTCCCGGTCGCGAGCTGGAACAGCGCGCCGTCCGCGGGCGGCAGCCCCAGCCACCGCGCGGTGAGCACCCGCAGGAAGTGCCCGTGCGCCACCAGCACCACGCACCCCTCGGTGTTCGCGAGCGCCGCGTCCACCTTGCCCAGCACCCGGTCGGCGCGCACACCGACCTCCTCCGGACTCTCCCCAGGACGCTGCGGAGGTCCGGCCTCAACCCCGTCGGTGAACAGGAACCACCCAGGCCGGTCCCGCTGGACCTCGACGGTCGTGACCCCCTCGTAGCCGCCGTAGTCCCATTCATGCAGGTCCGAGTCGATCCGCACATCCGTCAGCCCGATCAGTTCGGCCGTCTCCCGGGCTCGCTGCGAGGGACTCACGAACGCCGCCCCGATCCGGTGCGACCTGATGAGCGGCACCAGCCGCCGCGCCTCCGCCCGCCCCCGCTCGGTCAGCGGAACATCCGTCAGCCCGGTGTGCTTCCCGGACCGGGACCACTCGGTCTCCC
This sequence comes from Streptomyces sp. NPDC006997, assembly GCF_040635175.1. NCBI lineage: Bacteria > Bacillati > Actinomycetota > Actinomycetes > Kitasatosporales > Streptomycetaceae > Streptomyces > Streptomyces sp. NPDC006997. The sequence goes on along the minus strand of NZ_JBEYHH010000021.1, from coordinate 41,853 downwards.
CATGCCGGACGAGAAAAAGATCAGCCATGCGGCACAGGCTAGCCAACCGGGGTTCTCGGCGGCGCTAGCGTGCTGGGCATGACGGGGATCGACGCCGACCGACAGTGGTCCGAGTCCATGCCGGCCGCCTATGAGCGGTACCTCGTGCCGGTGGTCTTCCGGCCCTTCGCCGATGACCTGGCCGCCCGAGCGGCAGCCCTCCGGCCCCGGCGGATCCTCGAACTGGCGGCCGGAACCGGCGTGCTGACGTCGGGCCTGCTCGCGGCGGCACCCTCGGCCGAGGTGACGGCGACCGACCTGAACGAGGCCATGGTCGCCCTCGGGTCGGTCCGGGCCCCGGGCGCGGTGTGGCGGCAGGCCGACGCACAGCGGCTGCCGTTCCCGGACGGCGGGTTCGACCTGGTGGTCTGCCAGTTCGGCGTGATGTTCTTCCCCGACCGGGTCGCGGCCTTCACCGAGGTCCGCCGGGTGCTGGCGCCGGGTGGCCGGTTCCTGTTCAACACCTGGGGCCCGCTCGCCACGCACGCCTTCGAAGCCGCATTCCAGGCCGGGCTGGAGCGGGCCTTCCCAGCCGACCCGCCGCGGTTCCTCCCGACGGTCCCGCACGGGTACGCCAACCCCGCCGTCGTGGCCGCTGACCTGGCGGACGCCGGGCTCGCCGTCGAGGAGGAGCGGGAACTGACACTGGAGGGCCGGGCCGCATCGACGGCCGACGTCGCCACCGGGTACCTCACCGGGACGCCGGTGCGCGCGGCCGTCGAGGCACGCGGCGGCGGTCCGGCCGTCCGGGCCATCGTCATCCAGGAGATGACGTCCCGTCTGGGGCCGGGACCGGTCGCCGCCCCGATGACGGCGTACGTCTTCACGGGACGTGACGCGGGGTGTCAGGGAGTCGTACGCCGGTGATCGGCGGCGGCGTACGAGACGAACGTGCCCCACCCCTCGGCAGGGAAGGCGAGTTGCGGGCCCGGTATGTGCTTCGAGTCCCGGACGTGGATGGTTCCGGGGGTTCGGGCGACCTCGACGCACGCAGGACCGTCGTCGGTGCTGTAGCTGCTCTTGACCCACTTGAGGCTCATGTCTCTCCCAGAACTATGTCGATGAAGGCCAGCGACTCTCGTGGTGGGAGGGCTTGAGCCCGGAGGATCCCGTACCGCAGCTCCAGGATCTGGACCTCCTTCGGATCCGAGATCAGTCGGCTCGTCCGCTGGACCTCGTTGTGGCCCACAGTCGTGCCCTCCTTGAGGCGCAGTAGATGGAATGGCCCGCCGAGACCCGCGTTGTCCTCACGATCCATGGGCAGCACCTGGATCTCCACGTTCCGCATGACCCCGACTTCCAACAGCCGTTCAAGCTGCCGACGAAGCACCATTCTTCCCCCGACCCGCCTCCGCAGAGTCGCCTCATCATGCACGAAGCTGAACGCCGGGGTCATCAGCTGGGGGTCGATGATCCTCTGCCGTGCCAGCCGCGCAGCGACAAGTCGCTCCAACTCCTCCTCGGAGAAGGCGGGCCGACGCGATCCGAACACCGCCCGCAGATATTCCTCCGTCTGCAAGAGCCCGTTCGCGACGGAGTTGTCGTAGGCGCAGATCTCAACCGCCTCCGCCTCCAGATTCGCCAGATCCCGTACCTTCTTCGGATACCGGGCCTCCTCCACGTCCTTCCGTAGCCCGGTGATCAGCCCGTCCGCGTCCAGTACCTGGTCCGCCGCCTCCAGGAACACCATTCTGGGGGCGCGCCGCCCCCGTTCCACGGAGGACACCTGTTCCTCGCTGTACCCGATGGCCGCACCCAACTCGGCCTGCGTGAGCCCCTTCCGCTCCCGGCTGATCTTGATGACCTTGCCGACGGTGCGCAGTACGCCCGCCGACTCCTCGTCGTCGTCCATGCCCGGACACCTCCCTGTGCCGCCTGTCCCAACTCCGCGCCGTCGCGGTGCGTCACGCGTCGCCGTCCGGACAGTGGGCCGGTGTACCAGTGCTGTCCCGTACCCCCTACTGGCGGTACCCCCCGAGGAACCGCCCGATCCTGCCGATCGCCGCCTCCAGGTCGTCCGCGTGGGGCAGGGTGAGGATGCGGAAGTGGTCGGGGGTGGGCCAGTTGAAGCCGGTGCCCTGGACCACCTGGATCTTCTCCCTCAGGAGCAGGTCCAGGACGAACTTCTCGTCGTCGTGGATCTTGTGGACCTTCGGGTCGAGGCGCGGGAAGGCGTACAGGGCGCCCTTGGGGCGGACGCACGAGACGCCCGGGATCTCGTTCAGCTTCTCCCACGCCACGTTCCGCTGCTCGTGCAGTCGGCCGCCCGGCACCGTCAGGTCGCGGATGGACTGGCGGCCGCCGAGCGCGGCCTGGATGGCGTACTGGGCGGGGGCGTTGGCGCACAGGCGCATGGAGGCCAGCATGGTCAGGCCCTCCAGGTAGTTCCGCGCGTGCTGCCTGGGGCCGGTCACGACCAGCCAGCCGGAGCGGAAGCCCGCCACCCGGTAGGTCTTGGACAGGCCGCAGAAGGTGAGGACGACCAGGTCGGGGGCGAGCGCGGCGGCGGAGTGGTGGACGGCGTCGTCGTAGAGGATCTGGTCGTAGATCTCGTCGGCGAGGACCATCAGGCCGTGCCTGCGGGCCAGGTCGAGGATGCCCTCGACGATCTCCTTGGGGTACACCGCGCCCGTGGGGTTGTTGGGGTTGATGACGACCACGGCCCGGGTGCGGTCGGTGATCTTCGACTCCATGTCGGCCAGGTCGGGGTACCACTCGGCCTGCTCGTCGCAGAGGTAGTGCACCGCCTTGCCGCCCGCGAGGGTCGTCACCGCCGTCCAGAGGGGGAAGTCGGGGGCGGGGATGAGGACCTCGTCGCCGTCCTCCAGGAGCGCCTGGACGGCCATCGACACCAGCTCCGAGACGCCGTTGCCGAGGAACACGTCGTCGACGTCGACCTCCAGGCCCAGCGTCTGGTAGCGCTGGGCGACCGCGCGGCGGGCGGAGAGGACGCCGCGGGAGTCGGTGTAGCCGTGGGCCCGCGGGAGCATCCGGATCATGTCCTGGAGGATCTCCTCGGGCGCCTCGAAGCCGAACAGGGCCGGGTTGCCGGTGTTCAGGCGCAGCACGCTGTGCCCCGCCTCCTCCAGCGCGTTGGCGTGCTCGATCACCGGGCCGCGGATCTCGTAGCAGACCTCGCTCAGCTTGCTCGACTGCCGGAACTCCATGCGCGCTCGCCCCTCCGGTTCGTGGTGTTGCTTGGTTTTACCAAGTGGCCGCTTGGAAAGTCCAATGACATGTCTAGACTGCGTCGCATGTCACCTCGTCGAAGCTACGACCAGTACTGCTCCACCGCCCGCGCCCTCGACACCGTGGGCGACCGCTGGACCCTGCTGGTCGTCCGGGAACTCCTCGCCGGGCCGCGCCGCTACACCGACCTGCACGCGGACCTGCCGGGCGTCAGCACCGACGTACTGGCCTCCCGGCTGAGGGACATGGAGCGCGACGGGCTGGCCACCCGCCGCCGGCTGCCGCCGCCCGGTGCCGCCTACGTGTACGAACTCACCCCGCGTGGAAGCGATTTGCTGCCGGTCCTGCAGGCCCTGGGGGAGTGGGGGCAGGCCGAGCTGGGGGAGCGGCGGCCCACCGACGCCGTCCGCGCGCACTGGTTCGCGCTCCCGCTGCTGAGGGCCCTGCGGCAGGGGGAGGGGCTGGTCGAAGTGCGGTTGGAGGAGGGGCTCTTCCATCTGTACGTCGGTACGCGGGAAGGGGCGGTGTACGGCGACGGGGCCGCCCCCGCCGAACCCGACGCCCGGCTCGTGCTCGACACCGGCACCTGTACGGCGGTGGCGCGCGGGGAGACGACCGTCGCCGACGCCGTGCGGGACGGGCGGATCGGCGTGTTCGGGGACGGGACCCTCGCCAAGGCCCTGCGGGAGGGGTGACCAAGGAAAAGGGGGGAGGCCCGGCTTCTTCGGCCGGGCCTCCCCCTCCGTCAGTTCCCCGTCACGCGCCCGATGGCACCCGCGACGGCCGTCCCGAACCGCGCGTCAGGCGGTAACCGCCTATCCCCGCGAGCGCCGCCAGCGCGCCGCCCACCGCGGTCCACACCCAGCGGTCCGACCACCAGCCGGACGCCCAGCCGTCGTCCGGGTCGATCGCGGACAGGACCGCACCGGCGGACTCCTCGTCGTCCCGCGCCGAGGTGACCGCGACGCCCGGCACCAGCGGCTCCGCCAGGGAGCCGTCCACCGCCGCCGAACCGCCGATGTCCTTCGAGTCCACCTCCAGTTCGGCGCTGACCGGCAGTCCGAGGTCGCCGGTGCCCAGGCCGACCGCCGTGAGCCGGACGTAGTACGTGCCCGGCAGCGGGTCGTTCGCCCACGGCTCCGACCAGGCCCGTACGGTGCGCAGCACGCAGGCCAGTTCGACCGAGGACGCGTCCGCCGCGGCGGTGCGGGTCTGGGCGCCGTACTGGCAGGACTGGCGGCGCCGCAGACCGTCGTACACGTCGACCTGCCAGGTCTGCGCGGCGTGCGTCTCGGGCAGCTTCACCGTGGCCCGTACGGTCGGGCGCTGGCCGGTGTCGGCGGGGAAGGACCAGTACAGGTAGTCGCCCGCCGAGCCGTTCGCCGTGGCCGTCTCGCCCTGGTCGATCTCCGTCGCCGTACGGAAGGAGGTGCCCGCCTCGGTGGGGGCGCCGCCGTCGTCGTCGGACGGGCTCGGGGAGGCGGAGTCGGCGGCGGCCGGTCCGGCGGCCAGGCCGAGGGCCAGCAGGGCCGCGCCCAGTACCTTGAACGTACGCATCAGTGGGTCCTCCAGACCGCGAACCGCCAGCGGGACAGCCAGCCCCACAGCAGACCGGCGACGAAACCGGTCAGGACCAGCGCGCCCAGCAGCCACCAGCCGCGCCCCAGGCCGAAGGAGGCCACGTCGTCGGCGCCGCTCGGCCCGTCCACGACGTCGACGGTCAGCTCGACCGGCAGGCCCGGCGTGGTCTTGACGCCGTCGGCGCCCGAGTAGGAGTGGGTGACCTGGAGGCAGACCGCCTCCGTGGCGGCCTTGCCGTCATCGTCGTCGCGCTCCGGCTTGGGGTAGCGCAGACCCGTCGAGACCACGTCGGTGCGGCCGTTGCCCGCCGCCTCGCCGCGCACGATCTCCCGGCCGTGCACCGTGACCGCCCGCAGCAGCACCCCGTACGACGGGCTCACCGCCCGGTCGGCGGAGACGCTCACCGAGGCACGCAGCTCCTGGCCGGGCAGCAGGTCCACCCGGTACCAGCGCTGCTCCCCGAACTCCGCCCGGTCCGTCCACAGACCGGACTCCAGCGTCGGCGCCTTCGCACACGCGTCGGCGCCCTCGGCGGGCTGCGGTACGACGACGGGGTCGGCGGCGCGGTCCACCAACTGACCGACCCGGTCGGACAGTTCGTCGGCGTGCTCGACTGAGGTGTAGGTGCCGCCGGTCGCCTCCGCGATACAGCTGAGCTGCTGCCGCATCTTGGTGTTGGGCACCAGGCCCAGGGTGTCGATGGTCAGGCCGATGCCCTTGGCGGCGATCTCCCGGGCCACCTCGCAGGGGTCGAGCGGGGCGCAGGTGTCCTCACCGTCGCTGATGAGCACGATCCGCTTGGAGCCGGTGCCGCCGTCGAGGTCGTCGGCGGCCTTCAGCAGCGCCGGGCCGATCGGCGTCCAGCCGGTGGGCACCAGCGTGGCGACCGCCGTCTTGGCCTCGGTGCGGTCCAGCGGGCCGACCGGGTAGAGCTGCGCGGTGTCCTCGCAGCCCTTCTTCCGGTCGTCGCCCGGATAGTCGGCGCCGAGGGTGCGGATGCCGAGCTGCACCTCCTCGGGGGTGGCGTCCAGCACCTCGTTGAAGGCCTGCTTCGCCGCCGCCATCCGCGACTGCCCGTCGATGTCCCGCGCCCGCATCGAACCGCTCACGTCCAGGAGCAGGTTGACCTTGGGCGCGGCGGCCGTGGTCTCGTCGGCGAGCGCCGTGGACGGGAGCGCGAGCCCGGCCGTCAGCGCGGCGAACAGGACACAGGCCCCGGACGCCAGCCGTTTTCTTGTGATCATCGCCGGATCCTAGTGATCCGGGGTGCCCGGCATCAAAACGGGGGTGCGACTCAGGACACGAGCGGGTTGGGCAGGGTCGTCCACTGGTCCCCCGGGACGGCGGGGGAGAGCCGCATCAGCGTCAACGCCTTCGTCGGCAGCGGTTCCTGACGCAGCGCGGCCAGGTCGGGGCCCGGCGGGAGGTCCGGTACGGCGCTCTCCAGGGCGGCGCCGAGTGCCGTACGGCTGCCCGCCGTCGCGGCCAGGGCGCCCGCGACCAGCGAGCCGAACAGCTTGCGGCGCAGCGCGGTCACGTCGTCGGTGCGGATACGGGCGGGCAGGCCGTCGGCGTCGAGGCCGTGCCGGGCCAGCCGGGCGGGGCTGACGCGGATGTCGGCGAGGTCCCGGTAGACCAGCCGCAGCGGGGCGCCGGTCGGGTCGAGCACGACCAGCAGGTTCTGCCCGTGCGCCTCCAGCGCCACGCCCAGCTCCAGCAGCCGCAGCCCGGCCGTCAGGGCGAGCCGGGTGAAGTCCGCCAGCCAGGCGGGGGAGTCCGGCAGCGCGGTGGTCGGCAGGGCGGCCACCGGCACCACCCGCTCCCCCGGCCGCGCGTACGCCAGGGGCGACTCGCGCAGGACGGCGGCCAGGTCCCGGGTGCCGTCCGTGGCCGCGGCCAGGGTGCGGGTGACGTGCAGCAGGCCGTCCGCGCGCTCCGCCACCCGCTGCCCGAACTCCGACAGGGCGGCGGAACCGGTGACCGACGGCACCGAGATGTCCCGCACCGACGACGTCAGACGGGCGCTCAGCGCGGTCTTGACGTGCGGGCCGCCGTCGCCGCCGCACAGCGCGAGGGTGCGCAGGGACATCAGCGGACGCGCGGGGAGCGCGCCCGCGAGGGCCCCGTCACCGGACGGCTTGAGCACGTGCGCCGCCTGCCACGGGTGGACCGGGACCAACACCCGCCCGCCGTCCCGCAGCTCCTGCGGCCAGTCACCCGCCAGCAGGCACGCCTCCGGCCCCACCGGCAGCAGCCCCAGCTCCACCAGCGGCCCGTGCTCCGGCGCGTAGGCCAACTGCTCGGCCACCGAGAAGTCGGGCCGGGCCCGGCAGCTCGGGTGGAACGGGTGCCCGTCGACGACCCGCCGCTCCCACCCCCAGACGCTGTCCGGCCACTCCCGCGCCTCCGGCCCCTGGTTGGCCCTCGACAGGGCCAACGAACCGGCGCTGTTGCCGAGTTCCCGCGCCAACGCCGCCCCGTGCGGCACCCCGAGGGCGGCCATCAGCCGCTCCGGGTCGTCCTCGGGTACGCCGTCCAGGTCGACGGCGGTGACGTACGCGCCGGTCGCGTACGGGTCGGGCACCGGCCCGCGCAGCCGACGCCCGTCCCGGAGCCGCAGCACGCCCCCGTCCCGGCGCGCCACCCAGGGCAGCGGCTCATGCGTCAACGCCCGCCACAGCCGGGTCAGGACGGCGGCGCGGGCACCGGGCAGCTCGGCCGTGAAGCGCGCCATGAGAGCGGGCCGCACGACGGCCAGCTCCTCGGCCACCTCGGCCTCGGCGGCGGTGGGGGGACGGTGCACGGGCGGGCTCCTCGGCTGGCGGCGGCGCGAACACGGCGGTCACGGCGGCGGACGACGGCAGTGATACTGATCCTCTCGCGCCGATACGGACCACAGGGAACGAGTGGAACGCGTGGACCCCATGCCCCCGACCGCCGCCGCCGACGACGACGCCGCGCCGCACGATGATGCCGCAGCGCCCGCGACGGCCCCTGGCACGCCCTACGGCACCGCGCCCGACGCGCCTTCCGCCACCCCCCACGGTGCCGCCCCCGGCACGCCCTCCGACGCCGCCCCCGGCACGTCCCCCGACGCGGCCCCCGGCACGTCCTCCCACGCCGCCCTCGCCGACGCCTACGCCGCCGCGCCCCTGCTGAACTGCCTCCTGCGCGAGGTGGCCCGCCCGCTCCCGGCGCGCGGGCCGCGCCGGGTGTACCGGCTGCCCGGCGGACGGCTGCTGCGGGTGTGCGGCACCCGGCGGCCCGGCGCGCCCGAGGTGTACGCGGAAGGGTGCTGGCACCGCCTCGTCCACCACGAACTGGTCACACTCGTCGCCGAGGAACTCGCCCACCACACCGGCCTGGCCAACCCCGAGCTGCCCGCCGAGATCCTGGACAGCCGGGACGCGGTCGCCGCCCTGCTCACCGCCCGGGCCCGGGCGACGCCGCCGGAGGACCCGTACCTGCGTTCCGAGCAGGCGCTGCTCACCGGCCACCCGCACCACCCCGCCCCCAAGGCGCGCGGCGGCGGCCCGGCCCGGGCGTGGCTGCCGTACGCGCCGGAGGCGTACGCCCGGTTCCCGCTGGTGCTGCTCGGGGTGCGCGCCGACACGGTCGTCGAGGAGGGCGACACCTCGGCCCTGGACGCCCTGGGGCCCGCCCCGGACGGCTACCGGCTGCTGCCCGCCCACCCCTGGCAGCTCGCCCTCACCGCGCCCGCCCTCGCCCCCGCCTTCGCCGACGGCCGCCTGGTCCGGCTGGGCACCACCGGCTTCGACGCCTGGCCGACGGCCGCGATCCGCACGGTGTACGCGCCCTGGGCCGACCTGTTCCTGAAGTTCAGTCTGGACGTGCGCATCACCAACGACGTACGGCGGCTGTGGCGCCACGACCTGGCGAGACTGCGCCGCACGGACACGGCGGTGGTGACGGCGCTGGCGGCCGGCCCGGCGGCCTGGCTCGCCGACCGCGGCTACCGCACCGCCCGCTTCGCCTTCGAGGAGCTCGCCGTCCTCGTCCGCGACGGGGTGCGCGGCCACCTCCCGCCCGGCGCGACCCCGCTGCTGGCCGCCGGGCTCGTGGAGGGCTTCCCGGGCAGCCCGCTGGACGGCCTGCGGGACCCGGCGCCCTGGTGGGAGGCGTACCTCGCCCAGGTCGTACCGCCCGCGCTGCGGGCCTTCGCCGACCACGGCGTCGTCCTGGAGGCGCACCTGCAGAACACGCTGGTCGCCGTCGACGCCACCGGCACCCCGGTGCGGGCCCTGTACCGGGACGCCGAGGGCGTGAAGCTCCTCCCGGAGACGGACCGGGCCGCCGGGTGGGAGCGGCTGGTGTACTGCCTGGTCGTCAACCACCTCGTCGAACTCGCCGGGGTACTGACCGAACGGCACCCCGCCTACGACCCCTGGCCCGCCGTCCGCCGCGAACTGTCCCGGCACGGCGTCCCCGAGGCCACCGCCCTGCTCACCGCGCCCGCCCTGCCCGCCAAGACCAACCTGCTGTTGCGCTGGACGGGCGCGGACGGCGCCGCCGCACGCTACCTGCCGCTGCCCAACCCGCTGGCCGGGGCGGACGGCTGACCGGGGGCGGTCACGGCCCGCTGCACACCCGCTCCAGCCCCGCCCGTGCCCGCGGCTGCGCCTCCTGGACCCGTTGCAGGTCGCTCAGCAGGCCCGGGATGTCGAGGTCCGTGCCCTCCGCCGCCCGCGCCATGGTCAGCAGCGTGGCCTCGTAGAACGCGTCCCGGAGGGCGGGTGCCATGACGTCGGAGGCGTCGAGGCAGCGGACGCCGCTGCCGGTGAGCCGCTCGGCGATGTCCGCGCCGGTGTCCGTGTGCTTCGGCGGCACCTCGCGGTTGGCCGAGAACACGTCGCCGAACCGGGCCCACGCGCGCTGGCCCTCCTGGGAGGCCAGCTTCCCTATCAGCTCCCTCGCCCGCGGGCGGTCGCTGAACAGGGCCGCGAAGTCACCGGTCACCTCGTGGGCCCGCAGCCTGTAGGGGCCGCCGGGCAGCAGCTTCGCGGAGTCGGTCAGGCCCGCGTGCCGGTCCCCGTAGAAGGCGCGGGCGAAGGAACCCTGGTGCTCCAGGGTGCAGCCGCTCTCGTTCGCGAACAGCAGCCCGTCGCGGTCCGCGTCGCTGCGGTGGTCGGTCAGCAGGGCGTGTTCGGCCGCCCCGGGGTTCTGCTGAAGCAGACGGCCCCATGCCCGCCAGGCGGTGCGCACCGGTTTCTCCGTCCACGGCTCCAGGCCCAGCACCCACTCGCCGTAGGTCTCCGGGCCCGCCCGTTGCAGCACGAGGTCCTCGATCCAGTCGCTGCCGGGCCAGCCGGAGGCGCCGTCGTCGCCCATGCCGATGCACCAGCTCTCCATCGGGGCGGGCGTCCCGGACGGCTCGTTGCCGTGGCGGTACCAGACGATGCTCTTCAGGTCGGCCTTCACCGGCACCCAGTACACGTCCTCGGAGGCGTCGTCCGCGGAGCTCCACGGGGCGCCGTACTCCGACGCGTCGTAGAGGCCGTTGAGTGGTTTCAGCCGCTCCTGGTCGGCGTACTCGGCGAGTTCGCCGACGCCCGGCATGATCGCGATGTCCGGCGGGTCGCCGGACTGGACCTGGGAGAGCAGTACCTCCCGCTGGGCGGCGGTGCCCTGGTAGTCGAAGGGGACGCCGAGGCCGCGCAGCACCTCCTCGAACTGCCGCTCCTGGGCGTCCGTCCACGGACCGAGGATGGTCACCGGGTCCGGCTCGTCCCGCTGTGTCCACAGCGCCACCAGGCTGCCGGTCACCACCAGCACCACCAGGAGTACCAGCAGTCTGAACCTGCGGGTCACCGCCGCCTCCAGTACACGTCAAGGCGCAGGCCGATCCCCACCACGGGCAGGAACACGACCAGCAGACCGCCGATCAGGGAACCCTGGTACACCCGTTCGACCCAGCCGTCGTCCGACAGCTCCCGCCGCACCTGCTCGGACAGCTCGGCGAGGTCCTCCTGGCGTGCGGCCAGCCCAGGGCTGCCAGCCGACCGCTGGGAGAGCTCGGTGACCTGCCGCAGATCGGCCCGTACGGCGTCCAGGTCGTCCTGTGCCGAGGACGCGGTCAGCGGCGGCCACACCGCGCACAGCACCGTCAGCGCGAGGGCGGCCAGCAGCGACGGGTCCCAGTCCCGGCCGCAGCGGTCGCGCAGGACGAACAGCGCGGACAGCAGGGCGAGTGCCAGCACCGCCAGGGTGGCCTCGGCGAGCCACCAGCCGCCGCGTTGCAGCCAGCCCATGGACGCGGTGGCCGTGGCGCGGGTCAGTTGTCCGTGCTGGAGCTGGTCGAGGCGGGGCACGAGGCCGACGTGCGGGCGGGTCAGCAGGGAGTGGGCCTCCAACCGCTTCTGCTCCCGCATGAAGCGCTGGTCGTGGTAGACCGTCATGGCGTTGGTGAGGGAGTTGCCGTAGGTGTCGAGCAGTCCGTTGACGGTGCCGAGGTCCTGGTCGGTGCGGTCCCCGATCCGGGACAGCACCTGGTCGGCCGCGGACAGCTGGGACCGGTAGGCCTCGCCCGAGCCCGCCACGTCGACCAGCCCCCGGCGGACCAGGTCGTCCACCTCCCAGTCGGCGCGCAGCACCGCCAGCCGGGTCGCCGCGAGGCCCTGCACGGCGGGCGCCTCCCGGGTGGCGAGGGTCCGCGCGGACTGCTGGGTCTGCCGGTAGGACAGCAGCAGCGCGCTCACCGCGACGGCCGCGCACACGACGACCACCAGCAGGTGCGCCTCAAGGAGCCGCCGCGTCCGGAACCGGCCGAGGCGGGCGCGCCAGAAGGCGGCGGGCGAGTACGGGGGCCTCACGGCAGCCTCTCCCCACAGGCGACGCAGTACCGGGCCTCGCTCCCGGCCAGCGTGCGGCAGCGGCGGCAGCGCGGGCCGGGCGGAGGGTCGGCGAGGTCGGTGAGCGGCCCGCCGGGACGGGACCCGGCCCGCAGGATCATCCCGCCCAGGGTGTGCGCGTCGACGGTGGACCGCACCCGCACCCGCCCCGAGGCCGCGTCCGCCACCTCGGCCACGGCGCCGATCTCGCGCAGCACCCAGTCGGCGCCGTACCGCGTGGCCAGCCGGGCCGCCTGTCCGAGCAGTTCCTCCGCCTGGTCCCTGCGCTGCTCCCGGAGGGCGTGCAGGCCCTTGCGCAGCGCGGACCGCATCGCGGTGGTGGCGTTCACGGAGCGGACACTGGAGCCGCCCGCCAGCCCGGGCGGCGGTGGCTCCGCGCGCCGGTGCCAGCGCGCGGTGACCGGGGCGTGCGCCTCCCCGACGGAGACCATGGCGAACAGCAGGTCGGTGTCGAGCGGGTCGCCGTCCGCGTCGGCGACGAGGGTGAGCAGGTAGTCGTAGCCGCCGGGCTCCCACCGGTAGGCGGGGAAGTGCCAGCGGTGCGGTCGGCCCGGCTGCGGCAGCCCGCCGAGCCGGTGCGGCCGGGGCGCCTTCTCCGTGAGGGAGACCTGGCGGACGGCGGGCCGCGCGGTCACCTCGACGGGCAGGTGCGGGGTGTGCACCCGGCGCAGCCGCGCCACCGCCGCCGTGACCGCCGAGGTGAGGCCGGTCTCCACGAACTCGGCGGTGCCGTGCAGCCGTTCGGCGAGGGCCAGCAGCGGGTCGGGGGCGAAGTCGCTGCCCACGGCGAACACGTCGCAGGTGAACTGCCCGGCGCACAGGTCCAGTTCCTCCGCCAGCCGGGTCTCGTCCGCCGCGCCGCTGCCGTCCGTGATCAGCACCAGGTGCCGTACGGACAGCGGGCGGGCGGCGAGCAGGGCACGGGCGCGGGCCGCCCAGACGGCGTACCCGGCGGGCCGCGGACCGTCCCGGTGCAGCGGTACGGCGCCCGCGGCGAACGCCGCCCGGCGCCGCTCGCGCGCGTCGGCCACCGCCCACTCCCGGTCCCCGAGGGGGTAGCAGCGCCGTGGTTCCGGGCCGCCGCCGAGCACGGTGAAGGAGATGTCGTCGGGGAGCGCGCGCAGCGCGGCGGGCAGCGCGCGCCGCGCCGCCTCCCGGCGCGGCTCGGCGACGTCCACCGCGATGATCACCGCGAGTTCCACGGCGGGGAGTTCGGCGGCGGCCCCGGTCGCGGTCACCTCGACGCGCAGGTGCGCCTCGATGGTGGCGTTGCGGCGCGGCGTCAGGTCCCGGTCGAGGTCGACGCGCAGCCGGATGCCGAGGTGCGGCTGCCGGGCGGGGCTGTTCATGTCGGTAGGTCACCACTCCTTCGCCGTGGGGCTTCGTCCTCGTCGCCGGTCGCTCAGACCGCCGTCTGCGGCCGTACCGCGTGGGAGAGGTCCACCAGGTGCTCGTGCGCGGCGGCGGACTCCTTGTGGTGGGCGGCCAGCAGCAGGTACTGCTGCTCCATCTGCGCGCGCACCTCGTGCTCCTGTGGACCCAGCCGCCGCAGTCGGCGCGGGCCGAGCCGCGCGGCGCCCCGGCCGGGCGGGCCGGGACGGTCGGCGCGGTGGTAGAGCGCGTCCAGCTTCCACTCGTGCAGTTCGATGCCCAGCCGCAGCGCCTCGTCCGCGGACAGGCTCGGCTCCCCGACCCCCGGGTCACGGTGTCTGAGCCGGTGCAGCTCCGCCAGCGCCGTGTCGGCCGCGGCGAGGGAGGGCAGCGGGTCCCGGACGCCGGACAGCCGGGCGGCGCGGATGCGCAGGGCGGCGATCCGGGCGACGGCGTGGTCCAGGGAGCCCGGACGGATCCGGCCGAGCAAGTCGAGGGCGGCGGTCCGGTCACCGTCGCGCAGCGCCAGCCGGGCCAGGCCCAGGGCGGCGCCGCCGTGCGCGGGGTTGCGGGCGGACACGGCCTCGTACAGCTCCCGCGCGGTGGGCGCGGCGGCGTCTTCGCCGAGCAGTTCCCCGCAGTAGGCGAGCGCCAGCTTGGGCGCGTACTCGCCGGGCAGGTCGAGCCGGACCCGGGTGAAGTGCGCCTTGGCGGCGGCGACCTGGCGCGGGTCGGCGTCGAGGTCGGCGCGGCGCAGCGCGACCAGGGCGCGGTGCCACTGGAGCCGCCACTGCCGCACCGCCCGCGGCCCCGGGATGGAGTCGGCGGTGTCCAGCTCCTCCTGGGCCCGCTCCAGGTCCTCCCGCCGGTCCTGGTCCAGCAGGACCCGCACGTTGTGCAGGCAGACCTCCACCGACGTCGGCCGCTCCCCGTCCTGCCCGAGCAGTTGGTCGGGGTCGTAGCCGCCGCTCACCTCGAACCGCGCGGTCTGCGGGTCGTCCGGGTAGCGCCTGGGCACGGGCAGACAGCGGGCGATCTCCGTCGGGGTGGGCGCGCCCGGGTCGAGCGGCGGCGCCTCGGGCGGGTCGTGGCGGTGCCGCAGCGGACGGTCGAGCCAGTGCGCGATGCCCGGTACGGTGCCGAGGCGGGCGCCGAGCAGCCGCGGCGACGGCCGGAAGTAGTGCGACGGCTCGGGCGGGTCGCTCTTGCCGCGCAGGGCGCGGATCTCCCGCAGGGCGCCCCGCAACTGCCCCGCCATGTCACGGGCGTTGGCGAACCGCAGGTCGGGGTCGGCGCGGGTGGCGCGCTCCACGACCCACCAGAACGACGCGGCGCCGAGTCCGGGCACCTCGTCGACCGCCCAGACGGCCAGCTCGCGCAGGGTCACCCCGACGGTGTGCAGGTCGTGCGCGACGGTCGGCAGCCCGGAGGTCTCCGTCTCCGGCGCCATGTACGGCGGCGTCACATGGGCGGGCGGCTCGCTCTGGCCCTCCTCGCGCATCCCGCCGAGGTCGATGACCTTGACGCCGTCGCGGTGGTGCACGACGTTCGACGGCTTCATGTCGCCGTACAGGAAGACCCGTTCGCCGCCCGCGTGCAGATGCCCGAGCGCTTCCAGGATCTGGCAGCCGTACGCCGCGACGTGCTCGATGTCGAGGACGGACTCCCCGCGCCTGACCTCCTCGACGACCTTCTCCAGGGTGCCGTCGCCCACGTCGTCCATGACGAGGTACCCGCCGGTGACCCGCCCGTCCTCCCCGCGCCTGGCGACGAAGTCGCGGATCTGCACGATCCGCGGGTGCCGGATGGCGACGAGGTTGCGCCGCTCGACGTCGGCGAGCCGGGCGCCGTCCCGCTCGTACCGGTTGAGCAGCCCCTTCACGGCGACGACGTCCCCGAGGTGGGTGTCCTCCGCGAGGTACACCCAGCCCTGCCCGCCGTGCGCGATCGGCCCCATGATCCGGTACTGGTCGCGCAGCACGTCGCCCGCGGCGAGGTCGGGCCGGTACGAGTACGGCTCCCCGCACGCCGGGCAGTACCCCTGGACCGGCACCGGACCCGCGGTGTACGGCGGCGCGAAGGTCACCCCGCACTCCGGCGACGAGCATCCCATCCGGATGCGCGACGGCGCCTCGGGCCGGATGAGCCGCGCCCGCGCGGGCCGCGGTTCACGGCCGGGCAGTGTCAGCAGGTCGCGTGGGCCGAGGTCGCGGGGGGCGTCGGACAGCGCGGGCAGCCCGGGGCCCTCCTGGTGGCGGCCGCACTCGGCGCAGTGGCCGGTGGGCAGCACGGGCCCGCCGCAGGGGGCTCCGCCGAAGCGCCGGTGCGGGCAGGTCGTCATGGTCGGGAGCGGCCTCCTCGGGCGGTGGGCGGGGGAGTGGGGGACCGGTCAGGCGCGGTCGTGCGGCCGTAGCTCGGCCCGGAGCGCGGTGACCAGCTCCCGCAGCCGGGTCAGGTGCCGGTGCGGGTCGGTCAGCGCGTCGACGGCGCGGCGCTCGGCGCGGTACCGGTCGGCCCGCTCGGTCACGGTGTCCAGGGAGCCGCTGCCGACGACGCCGTACCGGACGGCCCGGCTGAACTCGGCCCGCTCCAGCCGGGCGAGCAGCGCGTCCGCGTGACCGAGCAGGGCGGGCCGCAGCAGGGCGTCACGGGCGGCGGTCCAGCCGGTGCCGCCCTCGTGCCGGAAGACGAGCAGCAGCCGCAGCCCGCACTCCCGCAGCCGCGCGAGCAGCTCGACCAGCGGGCCGGGCTCCGGCTCCTCGTCGAACCCGTCGACGACGACACAGGCCGGACGCCGCCCGGACCCGGCGAGGGGCACCCGCGCGGGCCGCCGCCGGGCGCCGAGCAGCCAGTCCCAGTAGGTCAGGTACTGGCCGGGCGGGAAGTCGATGTGCTCCAGGGCGTGGTCGGCCAGGTCGGGCCTGCCGGACCGCCCACCGCGGTACACCTCGTCGGCCCGGTGCAGCAGGTGCCGCAGCGAGCGGTCCTTTCCGCTGCCGGGCGGTACGACGGTGATCTTCACGGGATCGTCGTCGTCGGGCTCGTCGAACCACCGGTTGAGCCGCGCCTCGAACCGGTGGTCCCAGGCGTCGGGACCGCTCAGCTCCTTCACGGTGGGCGACAGCTCGGCGATCCGGTCCACCGGGACGAGGTACGAGAAGGCCAGCCGGTTGGTCTCCGGCAGCAGCTCGCCCATGTCACCCCGCCAGCTCACGACGAGACCGACGACCCGCGCGGGACGCCCCTCGAAGGGCCGGGTGCACACGGCGGCACCGCTGAACCCCGCCCGCACCACCTCCGCCTTGGTGGCGGCGTCGAGCTGCACCCGCTCACCGCTGGCGCCGCTGATCCGCCCCCACAGGGTCATCCCGTCGTCGAAGCCCTCGGCGTACCCGGTGGCGAACACCTCCATGCCGCTGAACAGCCGGGACTCCAGCGGGGCGGGCCGGGCCCGCGGACGCGGGCTGTCCAGCCGCAGCACGGCGACGTCCTCACCGCCCCCGCCCCCTGCCAGCCAGCCCCCGGGGGCGACCCGCGCGGCCACCGGCTCCAGGGCGCGGTTCTCCGCGAACTCCACCCACATCACGGCGTCCGGCCGCCGCACGACGTGCGCGCACGTCAGCACCGTGCGCTGGTCGACGAGCACCCCGGCACCACAGAGCGGACCGTCCGCGTCGCCCCGCCGTAACCTCAGCCTCCAGTCAGCGCGCAACTCCCCCATACGACCTCACCCTACGCGCGTGGCACCCCGCTCCCTAGACTCATGACGACCCTGGTCCAACCAACCCGCTACGACGAGGAGTTGCCGTGGACGAACCGGAACCGGTCGGCCTGGCGGAGGCCATCGGCACGGTCCGCGCGGAGCTCGCGCGCGCCCAGGCCGAGGGCGCCGCGAGCGACTGGCGGTTCAGCGTGGAGCAGGTCAGCCTGGAGTTCTCGGTGCAGTTCCACCGCGCCGGGGAGGGCGGCGCGGGCCTGCGCCTGGGCGTCGTGGAGGCCCGCCTCGGCGGCTCGGTGAGCCACGACGCGACCCACCGCGTCCAGGTCGACCTCAAGCCGCTGCCGCGCGCGGACGGGCGGGAGCACGAGGTGAGCCGGGAGCCCCGCGGCTGGTGACGCCCCGCGGCGGGGCGGTGGCCGGGACCGTACGGCAACCCGCTCTGCGCGCGGTGCTGCGTCTTCTTCCCTATGGGCCCCCGGCCGTCGGCGGCAGTCTGCTGCGAAAGACGGCTTGGAGGCTCACAGTGACATCAGGACCGGCCCCCGAGAGGGCCTTGGACGGCGTCGACACCCGCACCGCGTCCTTCGCGCAGCGCCGACTGTGGTTCATGGACCAGCTCGCCGGTTCCGCCAGCGGGTCCACGCTCCCGCTGGTCCTGCGGCTGCGCGGCCCCCTGGACCCGGACCGGCTGCACCGCGCGCTGGCCGCGGTCGTCGACCGGCACGAGGTGCTGCGCACCCGGTTCACCGCCGTGGACGGCGAACCCGTCCCGGTCGTCGACGCCCCGGACGGCATCCCCCTGGAACGCGTCGAGGCGACCGGGCCCGACGACCTCTACGCGCGCTACCTCGGACGGCCCCTCGACCTCGCCGCGCACCACCCGGTCCGCGCCGTCCTCGGCCGGGTCGCGCCCGACGAGCACCTGCTGCTGGTCGAGGTGCACCACATCGCCGTAGACGGCTGGTCGTGGGGCGTCCTGCTGGAGGAACTCGCCGCCGGGTACCGCGGCGACCCCGTCGCCCCGCCCGCCGTCGCCTACCCCGAACTGGCCCGCGCCGAGCGCGAACGGCTGCGCGGCCCCCGTCTGGAGCGGCTGCTCGCCCACTGGCGCGAGCGGCTGTCCGGCCTCGCCCCGCTCGACCTGCCCACCGACCGGCCGCGCCCACGCACCTGGGACGGCTCCGGCGACGTCGTCCGCTTCGACCTGCCCGCCGACCTGGTCGCCGCCGTCGACGCCTTCGCCCGCTCCCGCCGCGCCACCCGGTACATGGTCCTGCTCACCGCCTACCAGGCGCTGCTCGGGCAGTGGGCGGGCCACGACGACATCGCCGTGTGCAGCACCCTCGCCGACCGCGCCCGGCCCGGCGCCGACACCGTCATCGGCCCGCTCGTCAACACCGTCGTGCTGCGCACCGACCTCGGCGGCGCACCGGACTTCGGCACCCTCCTGGACCGGGTGCGCGCCCGGGTCCCGGTGGACCTCGCCCACGCCCAGGCCCCCTTCGACCTGGTGGTGGGCGCGCTCGGCGGCTCCCGCGACCTGTCCCGGCACCCCCTCGCCCAGGCGTCGTTCACCCTCCTCAACGCGCCCATCCAGCCGGTGCGGATGCCCGGCCTGGACGTGTCCCTCGTCGAACCGCCGCTGACCGAGACCCCGCTGGACGTCTTCCTCGACCTGACGCTGCGCGCGGACGGCAGCGTCGCCGCCCTCCTCCAGTACGCCACCGCCCTGTTCGACGCCGCCACCATGCGCGTCTTCGCCGACGCGTACGTGGCCCTGCTCCGGGCCGTCCTGGCCGCACCCGGCACCCCGGTGCGGGAGCTGGCCCGTGCCCTTCCCGCGCGGCCCGGCGCGCTCGCCCGGCCCCGCCCCGACTGGCACCGCGCCAGCGACCGCCCGGCCACCCCGGCCCCGTACCCGGCCTTCTCCGGCAGCCCCGCCGCGGTCGCGCTGCGGTGCGGCGACGACAGCCTCACCTACGCGGAACTCGACACCCTGACCGGCGGTCTGGCCGCCCGGCTGCGGGCCGAGGGCGTCCGGCCGGGCGACACGGTGGGCGTGCTGGTCCGCCGCGGCCTGTGGTCCGTCACCGCGATCGAGGGCATCTGGCGGGCGGGCGGCGCGTACGTGCCCCTCGACCCCGAACTCCCCGCCGAGCGGCTGCGGTTCATGGCCCGGGAGGCCCGCCTCGGCTGCGTCCTCACCGACCCGGCGACCGCCGCCGACGCCGCCGGTCTCGCCCCCGTCCTGGTCGACGTCACCACCGTCGCCCCGGCCGCCGACGGCCCCCGGCACCGGCCGCACCCGCGCGAACTCGCCCACGTCATCTTCACCTCCGGCTCCACCGGGCGCCCCAAGGCGGTCGGCGTCGAACACGCCGCCCTCGCCTCGCACGTCGCCGCCGCCCGCGCCCGCTTCGGCATCACCGCCGCCGACCGCGTCCTGGCCTTCGCCTCGTTCTCCTTCGACGCCTCCCTCGACCAGGTGCTGCCCGCCCTCACCGCGGGCGCCACCGTCGTCATGCGCCCCGACGAGCCCTGGCTGCCCACCCAGGTCCCCGAGATCGTCCGACGCCACGCCCTGACCGTCGTCAACGTGCCACCCACCTACTGGGCCGAACTCACCCACTGCCTCGACCGCCGCCTCGCCGCCGCCCTCGCCACCCTGCGGCTCCTCGTCCTCGGCGGCGAGGCCGTCCCACCCGACACGCTCGCCGCCTGGCGCGCCGCCGTCCCCCACGTCCGCGTCTGCAACGCCTACGGCCCCACCGAGACCACCGTCACCGCCACCACCTACGACGCGGACGACGCCGACGACCCACCCGCCCACACCGTGCCCATCGGCCGCCCCCTCGGCGACCGGCGCGTGCACGTAGTCGACCCCGACGGCGCGCCCGTCCCGGTCGGCGTCGGCGGCGAACTCCTCATCGGCGGCACCGAGGTGGCCCGCGGCTACCTCAACCAGCCCGCCCTCACCGCCGACCGCTTCGTGCCCGACCCCTACGGCCCGCCCGGCGCCCGCCTCTACCGCACCGGCGACCTCGTGCGCTGGACCCCCGACGGCGACCTGGAGTTCCTCGGCCGCCGCGACGACCAGGTGAAAATCCGCGGCTTCCGCATCGAACTCGGCGAGGTGGAGACCGTGCTGCGGGCCTGCCCGCTCGTCGCGCAGGCCGCCGCCCGCCCCGACCGCGCCACCGGCCGCGGCCTCACCGGCTACGTCGTCCCCGCCCCCGACGCCCCGGCCGTCCCCGACCGGGCCGCGCTGCGCGCCTGGTGCGCACAGCACCTGCCGCAGTACGCCGTCCCCACCGACTTCGTCGTCCTGGACGCCCTGCCCGTCGGCGTCTCCGGCAAGCTCGACCGGTCCGCGCTGCCCGACCCCGGGCACCAGCGGGCCGCCGCCGGACCCGCCTACGCGGCGCCGCGCGACGAGACCGAGCGGATCGTCGCCGAGGTGTGGGCCGACGTCCTGGGCCTGGACCGGGTCGGCCTCGACGACGGCTTCTTCGACCTCGGCGGCCACTCCCTGCTCGCCACCATGGCCGTCTCCCGGATCGCCCAGCGCCTGGGCCGCGAGATCGAACTGCGCACCGTCTTCGAGCACCCCACCGTGCGCGGCTTCGCCCCCCGCGTGGCCGCCGCCCGCGCCTCCGGCGCCACCGACGTGGTGCCCGTCGACCGCGACGGACCGCTGCCGCTGTCCTTCGCCCAGGAGCGGCTGTGGTTCCTGGACCGCACCTCCGACCGGGGCGACTCCTACCTCCTGTGGTACTGCTGGCGGGTCCGCGGCGGCCTCGACCGCACCGCCTGGCAGCAGGCCCTCGACGACCTGGTCACCCGCCACGAGGTGCTGCGCACCGCCCTCACCGAGACCGACGGCCGCCCCCTGCAGGAGGTGCGCGACCCGGTCGGCGTCCCGCTGCACTGGGAGCGGGTCCCCGAGCGCCCCGACGGGCCCGACCCCGACGGATCGCGCCGCGTCGACGCGCTCCGCCCCCGCGCCGCCGCCTACGCCACCCGCCGGTTCGACCTCGCCCGGCCGCCCCTGCTCCGCTCCGGCGTGTGGGAACTGGCCGACGACGACCACGTCGTCCTGATCGCCCTGCACCACGCCGTCACCGACGGCTGGTCCAAGCACGTCCTGCTGGACGAACTCGCCCAGCACTACCACGCCCGCGCCCAGGGCCGCCCCGCCGCCCTGCCCCCGCTGCCCGTGCAGTACGCCGACTTCGCCGTCTGGCAGCGCGACCGCGTCGACAGCGGCGCCCTGGAGCCCCAACTCGCCTACTGGGAGGAGACCCTGGCGGGCGCCCCGGCACTCGACCTGCCCACGGACCGGCCCCGGCCCGCCGCGTTCACCGGGCGGGGCGGCGCCGTCGAGGTCGCCCTGCCCCACCACCTCGTCGACCGGGTCGACGCCTGCGCCCGCGAGCACGGCGCCACCCGCTTCATGGTGCTGCTCGCCGCCGCCCAGGCGGTCCTGGCCCGCTGGACCGGCCAGAGCGACATCTCGGTGGGCACCCCCGTCGCCGGACGCGGACGCCTCGAACTGGAGCCCCTCGTCGGCTTCTTCGTCAACACGGTCGTCCTCCGCACGGACCTGGGCGGACGGCCGGACCTCGGCACCCTCGTGGACCGCGTCCGCGACGTCGTCCTGGGCGCCTTCGACCACCAGGACGTCCCCTTCGAGAAGGTCGTCGAACGGCTGCGCCCCGAACGCGACCTGTCCCGCAACCCGCTCTTCCAGGTCATGGTCGACGTCCAGGACGGCACCGCCGGACGCCAGCCGCTGCCCGGCCTGGACGCCACCGACCTCACCCTGCCGTGGGGCTCGGCCAAGTTCGACCTGACCGCCACCTTCGTCATCCGGGACGGCGGCTTCGCCCTCAACGTCGAGTACGCCGCCGACCTCTTCGACCCCGAGACCGCCACCCGCTTCGCCGAGCACACCGGCCGCCTCCTGCACACCCTCCTCGACACCCCGGACGTCCGCGTCGACGAGGCGCCGCTGCTCTCCGCGGCCGACCGCGCCGACCTGCTCGCCCACGCCGGACGCGCCGTCCCCCCGGCGCCGCCGTTCGCCGTGGCGGGGCGGCCCGACGCGACCGCCGTCGTCTGCGAGGACACCACCCTCACCTACGCCGACCTCGACGCCCGCAGCGGTGGTATCGCCGCCGCGCTCACCACCGCGGGCACCCGTCCCGCCGACCCGGTCGGCGTGTGCACGGGCCGGGGCGCCGGAGCCGTCGCCGCGATGCTCGCCGTCTGGCGGGCGGGCGGCGCCTACGTCCCCCTCGACCCCCGGCTCCCCACGCGCCGCCTGCGCCACATGATCGAGGAGGCGGGCGTACGGCAGGTGGTGTGCGACGCGGGCACCCGGGACGTCGTCGCCGCCCTCGGCACCCGCGCCGTCGACGCCGACACCACCCCACCGCTGCCCGACGGCCCCCGCCACACCCCCCGCCCCGACGACCTCGCCTACGTCATCTTCACCTCCGGCTCCACCGGACGGCCCAAGGCCGTCGGCGTCGAGCACCACGCCCTGGACGCCCATGTCGCCGCCGCCCGCGAGACGTTCGCGCTGACCGACCGGGACCGGGTGCTCACCTTCGCCTCGACCTCCTTCGACGCCTCGCTGGAACAGACGCTGCCCGCGCTCAGCGTCGGCGCGAGCGTGGTGGTGCGGCCCGACACGATCTGGGCGCCGGAGGAACTCGCCGACCGGGTCGCCGCGACCGGGATCACCGTCATGGAACTGACCCCGTCCTACTGGGTCGAACTCGTGGCCCGCCTGGACGCGCTGGCCCCCCGGCTCGCCACCCTGCGGCTGCTGGTGACCGGCGGGGAGGCGCTGCCCGCCGACCCGCTGGACCGCTGGTTCGCGCACCTGCCCGGCGTGCCCGTCGTGAACACCTACGGCCCCACCGAGACGGTCATCTCCGCCACCGCGCACCGGGCCGGCGCCCGTCCCGACGGCCGGGTGCCCATCGGCCGCGCCCTGGGCAGCCGCCGCACCTACGTCGTCGGCCCCCGCGGTGAGCTGACCCCGTACGGCGTCCCCGGCGAACTCCTCGTCGGCGGCCCGGAGCTGGCCCGCGGCTACCTCGGGCGGCCCGCCCTCACCGCCGAACGGTTCGTGCCCGACCCCTACGGCGGACCCGGCGGACGCCTCTACCGCACCGGCGACATCGTGCGCCGACTGCCCTCCGGGGACCTGGAGTTCCTCGGCCGCAACGACGACCAGGTCAAGATCCGCGGCTTCCGGGTCGAGCCCGGCGAGAGCGAGGCCGTCCTGCGCGCCTGTCCCGGCGTGCACGGCGCCGCCGTCCTCGTCCGCACGTCGGCGCACGGCGAACCTGCCCTGGTCGGCTACGTCGCCGGACGCGGCCTCTCCGAGGAGTCCCTCGCCGACCACTGCCGGGCCCACCTGCCCCACTACCTGGTCCCGTCGGCGTTCGTCCTGCTCGACGCGCTGCCGCTGACCGTGCAGGGCAAGCTGGACACCGCCGCCCTCCCCGAGCCCGCGGCCCGCGAGCCGCACACCCTGGTGCCGCCGCGGACCCCGGCGGAGACCGTCATCGCCCAGATCTGGTGCGAGGTCCTCGACCTGCCCCGGGTCGGCGTCCACGACGACTTCTTCGCCCTGGGCGGCCACTCGCTGCGCGCCGTCTCGGTCGCCTCCCGGCTGCGGACCGCCTTCGACTGCCCCCTCCAGGTCCGCGACCTCTTCGAACACCCCACCGTGGAACGGCTCGCCGCCGAGGTCGAACGCCGCCTGCTGGAGCTGATCTCCCAGATGAGCGACGACGAGATCGACCTGTCCCTGACCGCCGACCTCTGACCGGCCGCGCGCCCCGTCCGAGGGTCCCGCGGGCGGCCCGCGCCCCGTCCGCCGACCCCGCGGGGGCGCCCGCGCCCCCGTCCCGGCCCCTCCTCGCGGCCCCGCGCCCCGTCCGCCGTCCCGCCCGGCAGCCCGCGCCGCCGCACCGCCCGCCCCTCACCGACCTGACATCGGAGTGCCCCATGACCACGCCCGACGTGCGCCCCGGACCCCTCACCAGCGGCGGCGGCCTGTCCCCGGCCGCCCGGCGGCTGCTCGAACAGCGGCTGCGCGGCAAGGCCGCCGCCCCCGCCGACGGCCCCGTCCGGGTCCGGCCCCGCCCGGAGCGGACCCCGCTCTCCGCCAGCCAGCAACGCCTGTACTTCCTGGACCGGCTCGACCCCGGCGCCCCCACCTACCTGCTCCCGGCGGCCTGGCGCCTCACCGGCCCCCTGGACGTGCCCGCCCTGCACGCCGCCGTCGCCGACCTCGTCGCCCGCCACGAGCAGCTGCGCACCGTCTTCCCCGAACACGAGGGCGTCCCCTACCAGCGGGTGCTGCCCGCCCCCGACGCCGTACTCGACGTCGTCGACGTGAGCGCTCCACCGGGCGGGGACCGCGCCCGGCACCTGGACGGCGCCGTGCACGCCGCCGCGCTGCGCCCCTTCGACCTCGCCCGGGAACCGGCGTTCCGCGCCACCCTCGTCCGCGCGGCCGACGACGACCACGTCCTGGTCCTCGGGATGCACCACATCGTCTCCGACGGCTGGTCGCTCGACCTCCTCGTACGCGACCTGACCGAGCTGTACCGGGCCAGGAGCGAGGGCCGCCCGGCGGACCTGCCCGAACTGCCCCTGGACTACGCCGACTACGCGATCTGGCAGCGCGCCGACGACCAGTCGGCCGCCCTCGACCACTGGACCGCCCGGCTGGCCGGACTCACCCCACTGGACCTGCCCACCGACCACCCCCGCCCCGACCGGCCCGCCAGCCACGGCGCCGTCCACACCGTCCTGCTGCCCCCGGCCCTGACCGACGCCCTCGCCGCCGTCGGCCGCCGCGCCGGGACGACGACGTACATGACGGTGCTGGCCGCGTTCCAGGCCGCGCTCGCCTTCCACAGCGGGCAGCACGACATCGCCGTGGGCACCGTCGTCGCCAACCGCGATCGCGCCGAGACGGAGGACGTCGTCGGCTTCTTCGTCAACACGCTCGTGCTGCGCGGCGACCTCTCCGACGACCCGGCCCCGGCCACGCTGCTCGCCCGCACCCGGGAGCGGGTCCTGGAGGCGTTCTCCCACCAGTCGCTGCCGTTCGAGAAGGTCGTCGACGCGCTCAGCCCCGAGCGCGACCTGGTCCGCAACCCGCTCGTACAGGTCCTCTACACGCACACCGAGACCGGCTCCGGCACCCTCGCCCTCGGCGCGGCGACCGGCACCCCCCACCGGATCGACCTCACCACCGCCAAGTTCGACCTCACCCTCGACCTGCGCGACGGCGGCGGCCGGACCGAACTGGCCTTCGTCTACCGGCCGGACCTCTTCGCCGAGGAGTCCGTCGCCGCGCTCGCCCGGCACACGGTGAGCTTCCTGGAGGCGTTCCACACCGCCCCCGACGCCCCGCTGAGCACGGTCGACCCGCTCAGCGCGGCCGACCGCGCCCACCTGCTCGGACCGGACGGCCCCGCCCGCGCCCTCGACGCCGCCGCCCCGGCGCCCGCCCCGCGCACCGCCGCCGACCGCCTCGCCGACCACGTCGCCCGCACCCCGCACGCCGTCGCCGTGACCGGCTCCGGACGCCGCCTCACCTACGCCCAGCTCGACGCCCGCGCCTCGGCGCTGGCCCGGCGGCTGCGCGCCGCGGGCGTCACCCCGGGCGACCTCGTCGGCGTCTGCCTCGACCGCACCCCCGACCTGGCCGTGGCCCTCCTCGCCGTCTGGCGGGCCGGAGCCGCCTACCTCCCGCTCGACCCGACCCACCCGAAGGCACGCCGGGAGTTCACCGTCACCGACTCCGGCATCGCACTGATCGTCACGGACACCGCCACCCGCCCCGCCGTCGACGGACTCCCCGCCCGCCTCCTGGACCTCGGCACCCCCGGCCCCGAGGACGCCCCGCACCGCGCCGAGGACACCGTCCCCGCCCACGACGACCTCGCCTACGTCATCTACACCTCCGGCTCCACCGGCCGCCCCAAGGGCGTCGAGATCACCCACGGCAACCTGGCCTGGCTGCTCGGCGCCGCCGACCGGCACTTCGACTTCGGCCCCGACGACGTGTGGACGCTGCTGCACTCGCCCGCCTTCGACTTCTCCGTCTGGGAGCTGTGGGCACCCCTGGCCACCGGCGGACGCGTCGTCGTCCTCGGCGCCGACGAGGTCCGCGACCCGGCCGCCGTCCACCGGACGCTGCGGGACGAGGGCGTCACCGTCCTCAACCAGACGCCCGCCGCCTTCAAGGGCCTGCGCGCCCACCTCCGCGACACCGGCGCCGACTTCTCCGACCTCGCCCTGCGCACCGTCGTCTTCGGCGGCGACGCCTTCGACGTACGCGACTACCGCGACTGGTTCACCGCACCCGGCCACCGCCCGGCGCTGGTGAACATGTACGGCATCACCGAGACCACCGTCCACGTCACGATCCGCACCCTCACCGAGGACGACGTCCACGGCACCGTCCGCTCACCGATCGGCCGCCCGCTCACCGCCGCCCACGGCTACGTCCTGGACGCCTGGGGCCGCCTCGTCCCGCACGGCGGCGTCGGGGAACTCCACGTGTCCGGCGGCGGTGTCGCCCGCGGCTACCGCAACCGGCCCGAGCTGACCGCCGAGCGCTTCCTCCAGGACCCGTTCGGTGCCCCCGGCACCCGCATGTACCGCACCGGCGACCTCGTCCGGGTACTGCCCGACGGGCAGCTCGCCTACGTCGGCCGCGCCGACCACCAGGTCAAGATCCGCGGCTACCGCATCGAACCCGGCGAGATCGAGACCGCCCTGCGCGCCCTGCCCGGCGTCACGGACACCGCGGTCGTCGCCCGCCGCGACGGCGGCACCGCCCGCCTCGTCGCCCACGTCGTCACCCCCGAGGGCCGCCCCCTGGACGCCCCCGCGCTGCGCGACCGGCTGCGGCTGACCCTGCCCGAGTACATGGTCCCCGCCCTCTTCGTCCGCCACGAGCGGCTGCCGCTGACCGCCAACGGCAAGGTGGACCGCGCCGCGCTCACCGCCGTCCGCCCCACCACCACCGGACCGGCCGCGTACGCCGCGCCCGAGGGACCGACCGAGGGGGCGCTGGCGGAGGTGTTCGGCCAGGTCCTCGGCGTCGAGCAGGTCAGCCGCACCGACAACTTCTTCGACCTCGGCGGCGACTCCATCCTCGCCCTGCGCCTGGTCGGCACGGCCCGGCTCGCCGGTCTCGCGTTCACCGTCGCCGACGTCTTCCGCGCCCGCACCCTCGCCGACCTCGCCGCCCAGGCCACCGAGGCCGTCGACGCCCCCGCGCCGGTCGCCCCGTTCTCCCAGCTCGACCGCGCCGACGCCGACCGGCTGCCCGAGGGCCTCGCCGACGCCTACCCGCTCACCATGCTCCAGGCCGGGATGCTGCACGAGATGCTCGCCGACCCCCGGCGCGGCGCCTACCACAACGTCACCGACCTGAAGATCAGCGTCCCCGAGGGCTTCGACGCCGCCGCCTTCCAGGCCGCCGTGGACGCCCTCGTCGCCGCCCACCCGATCCTGCGCACCTCCGTCGACCTCGTCAGCTACCGCGAACCCCTGCAACTCGTGCACCGCGCCGCCCACCTGCCCGTCGGCTACACCGACCTGCGCGGCCTGCCCCGCGAGGAGCAGCGGGCCCGGCTGCGCCGGTTCGTCGACGAGGAGTTCGACCGGCGCTTCGACCTCGCCGCCGCGCCCCTCGTCCGCATCCACCTGCACCACGTCACCGACCACGACCTGCGCCTCGTCCTCACGGACTGCCATGTCGTCCTCGACGGCTGGAGCCTGACCTCCCTCGTCGCCGACCTGCTGGCCCTGCACCGGGAGGCCGTCACCCACCGCGCCGCGCCGCGCCCGCCGACCGTGCCCGCGTTCGCCGAGTACGTCGCCCTGGAGCGGGCCGCGCTGGACAGCGAGGAGTCCCTGGCCTACTGGCGGGACCGGCTCGCCGAGCTGCGCCCGGTCACCCTGCGCCGCCGCACCGAGGCCGGGGCGGCGGACGGGCCGCCGGTACACGAGGTACGGCGCTCCTACGCCCACCTCACCGAACGCATCGGCCGTCTCGCCAAGGAGGCCGGCGTACCCCGCCGTACCGTCCTGCTCACCGCCTTCCACCACACCATGAGCCTGTTCGCCGACCGCGACGACAGCGTGCGTGGCCACAGCGTCGGCCTGGTCACCAACGGCCGCCCGGAGGTACCCGGCGCCGACCGGATGCGCGGGCTGTTCCTCAACACCGTCCCGTTCGGCGTCGACCGGCCGCGCGGCGACTGGCTCACCCACCTGCGGGACGTCTTCCGCGCCGAGCAGGAGATGCTGCCGCACCGCAGGGTCCCGCTGGTCCGCATCGCCCAACTGCGGCCCACCGAGCCGGACCTGACCGACACCGTCTTCAACTACGTCAACTTCCACCGCCTGGCGCACGACTCCTGGGACGACTCCCTGGAGATCGCCCGCACCATGTTCCCGCTGCTGGTCAACGCCAGCGTCAACGCCTTCACCCTCGACGCGGACCCGGCCTACGTCGCCCCCGCCACCGCCGAGCAGGTCGCCGACGTCTTCGTGGCCCAGCTGGAGGCCATGACCGCCGACCCGCGCGCCCGGGTCCGGCGGCCCACCGCCACCGGCGCCGCCCGCGCCACCGTCCTGGACTGGGCCAGCGGCCCCGACCTGCCGTCCTCCCCGCTGCTCTTCCACGAGCACGTCGCCGCACAGGCCGCCCGCACCCCGCACGCCGTCGCCGTCGAACACCGCGGCCAGCCGCTGACGTACGGCGCACTCCACGAGCAGGCCGAGCAGATCGCGCGACGGCTGCGGCTGCTCGGCGTCGGCCCCGAGACCGTCGTGGGCATCTGCGTCGACCGGGGTCCTGACTGGGTGCGCGCCGCCCTCGGCGTGCTCCGCTCCGGCGGCGCCTTCGTCCCGCTCGACCCGCAGCACCCCACCGAGCGGCTCGCGTTCATGGCCGCGGACAGCGGCATGAAGGTCCTGCTCACCCAGCGCGCCCTCGCCGACGCCGTGCCCTTCGACGGCCCGGCGATCTGCCTGGACGCGCCCGCCGAACCGGTCGGACCGGTGCCCGGCCGGGAGGCCGACGCCGACACCCTCGCCTACCTCATCTACACCTCCGGCTCCACCGGCCGCCCCAAGGGCGTCGCCATCGCGCACCGCGGCCTGTCCAACATGCTCGAAGGCCAGCGCGACCTGGTCGAACCCACCCCCGAGGACCGCGTCCTGCAGTTCGCCTCCTTCGGCTTCGACGCCTCCATCCTGGAACTGACCTGGGCCCTCGCCAACGGCGGACGCCTCGTCACCGCGCCCAAGGAGGACCTGCGCCCCGGCCCCGACCTGGCCCGCACCCTGCGCGAGGCCCGCGTCACCGGCGGCATGTTGCCGCCCAGCGCGCTCGCCGTCCTCGGCGAGGACACCTTCCCCGACCTGCGCGTCCTCCAGGTCGCGGGCGAGGAGTGCCCCGCCGCGCTCGCCGACCGCTGGTCACGCGGCCGACGCTTCCAGAACGTCTACGGCCTCACCGAGACCACCGTCTGGTCCGTCGCCGCCGACCTCGCCCCCGGCCGGGGCCGCCCGCCCGTCGGCACCCCCATCCGCAACACCCGGATCCACGTCCTCGACGACGACCTCCAGCCCGTCCCGGTCGGCGTCCCCGGCGAGATCCACCTCGGCGGCCAGGCCGTCGGCCGCGGCTACCTGGGACGGCCCGCGCTCACCGCCGCCACCTACGTCCCCGACCCCTACGGCGCGCCCGGCGAACGGCTCTGCCGCACCGGCGACCTCGGCGCCTACCGGCCCGACGGCTCGGTGGAGTGGCTGGGCCGCCGCGACGCCCAGGTCAAACTCCGCGGCTTCCGCATCGAACTGGGCGAGATCGAACACGCGCTCCGGCACCTGCCCGGCGTCCGCCAGGCCGTCGTCCTGCACCGCACCGACCTGCCCGGCGGCGAACCCGCCCTCGTCGCCTACCTCGTCACCGACGACGCCGACCAGGCCGCCCCCGACGCCCTGCGCGGCGCCCTGCGCACCACCCTCCCCGCCTACATGCTGCCGTCCCGGTTCGTCGTCCTGGACGAGATGCCCGTCAACCGCAGCGGCAAGACGGACAAGCGCGCCCTGCCGCTGCCGCCCGCCGAACTCGACCAGCCGGAGGCCGAGTACGTCGCCCCGGCCACCCCGGCCGAGCGGATCCTCGCCGAGATCTGGCGCGAGGTCCTGGGCCTGTCCCGGATCGGCGTCCACGACGACTTCTTCCGCATCGGCGGCAGCTCCCTGTCCACCGTCCGCGTCTCCCTGATGTCCGCCGGGCGCGGACTGCCCGTGACCGTGGGGGACCTCATCGAACACCCCACCCTCGCCCGCCTCGCCGCCCACGCCACCCGGGCCGCCGGCCAGGCCCTGCCCGCCGCCGTCACCTCCGAGGTGCGGCTGCGCGAGGGCACCGGGGAACCCCTGTGGTGCGTGCACCCCACCGGGGGCAGCGCCACCTGGTTCGTGCCGTTGGCCCGGGCGCTGCCGCCCGGCCGTCCCGTGCACGCCTTCCAGGCCCGCGGCCTGCTCGGCGGCGTCGACCCCAGCACCGTGACCGGCATCGCCGCCAACTACGCCGCCGAGATGACCGACCGCGGCACGGCGGGCCCGCACGCCCTGCTCGGCTGGTCCATGGGCGCCAACATCGCCCTGGAGATGGCCACCCAGCTGCACCGGGCCGGACACCCCGTCGCCCCGCTCGTCCTGGTCGAGCCCTACCTGCCCAACGCCGCGGCCCGGGCCCGCCTCGACGGCGTCACCCGCGACCTGCGCCAGGCCCTGCGGCTGCGGGACCGGCTGCGCGAACTGCCCCCCTCCGCGCGGCGCGACCAGGTGACCGCCGAACTCACCGCCACCCTCCTCGGCGCCGGGATGAGCCCGGCCGAGGCCGCCCTCGTCGAGAACGCCCCCATCGAGGTCTGGCACTCCCTGCTCGCCGCCCTGGCCGCCTACGAGGTCCGCCCCTACCCCGGCCACATCCACCTCGTCGTCGGCAGCGAGGCCGCGAACCTGCCCCGGGGCCGCGTGATGCCCGGACTCGACGTCGACTACGAGACCTACGTGGCCCGCTGGCGCGAGACCGCCCGGGGCGGACTCACCCTGCACATCACCGACGGCGACCACATGTCGATGATGGCCGAGCCCCGCGTCACCGGCATCGCCGACCTGCTCACCGCCCTGGAGACGGAGGACGCGCGATGACCACCCACGCCCCCGCCCTCACCGAGCGCTACCTGCTCGCCCCCGACATGGTCGCCGACCCCTACGGCCACCTCGACGCCCTGCGCGACGACGCCCCGGTGCGGTGGAGCCCGCTGCACCACGCCTGGCTCGTCACCGGCTACGACCAGGTCATGCGCTGCCTGCGGGACCGGGCCGTCTCCGCCGACCGGGTCCGGCCGCTGATGGACGCCGTACCGCAGGGCGCCCGCGCGGACGCCGAGCGCGCCTTCGGCATCCTGTCGCGCTGGATGGTCTTCAACGACCCGCCCGAGCACCGGCGGCTGCGGCAGGTCTTCCAGGAGGCGTTCGCCGCCCGCGCCGTCGCCCGCTACAGCGCCTTCACCGAGAAGGCGACCCGTGCCGTCCTCGCCCGCAAGGCCGTCCCGGGCCGCACCGGGGACCTGATGGCCGACGTGGCCAAACCGCTGCCCGCCCTGGTGTTCGCCCGCTGGCTCGGCATCCCGCCCACCGACGGCCCCTCCTTCTGGTACTGGAACACCCGCGTCGCCGACCTCGTCCTCGGCACCGCCCAGGAGGAGAGCGAGTACCGCGCCTCCCTCCAGGCCCTGGTCAGCCTGGAGGACTACCTCGGCGACCTCGTCGCCCGACGCCGTGCCGAACCCGGCGACGACCTGATCAGCCAGGTCCTGGGGGAGGGCCGGGTCGGTGACTCGGTCACCGAGGAGGAGTTCGTCGGCCTGCTCACCCAGATGGCGTTCGCCGGGGGCGAGACCACCAGCAACCTCATCGCCAACACCGTCCTGGCCCTGCAGACCCGGCCCGACCAACTGGCCGCCGTACGCGGAGAACCGGAGCTGGCGCAGGGCGCGGTGGAGGAGACGCTGCGCCTGGACGGCCCGTCCAAGATGTCGATCCGCACCGCCGCCCGAGACCTCGAACTCGACGGCCACACCCTGCGCGCCGGGGACCGGATCTTCCTCGTCACCGCCGCCGCCAACCGCGACCCCGCCCGCTTCCCCGACCCCGGCCGCTTCGACGTGACCCGCACCGGCGCCACCCACCTCGGCTTCGGCTTCGGCGCCCACTTCTGCATCGGCGCCGCCCTCGCCCGGCTGGTGGCCGTCAGCGCCGTCCGCACGCTGGTCCGGGAGCGGCCGGGGCTGGCCCTCACCGACCCGGAGCGGCTCACCTGGCAGCCGTCCCTGCTCAACCGCAGCCTCACCGCCCTGCCCGTCCGCTACTGACCCACGCGTCCCTTCGAAGAGAGGCACCCCATGGCCACCACCCTCGCCGCGGACCGGCCGCGGCTGTGGGCGCCCGTACGGCACCGCTCCTTCCGCCTCCTGTGGACGGGGCAGGCGCTCTCCCTCCTCGGTGACGGCTTCAGCGTCGTCGCGTTCTCCTGGATCACCCTGAGCCTGACCGGCTCCACCCTCACCCTCGGCTACGTCCTCGCCTTCCAGGCCGTACCGCGCGCCCTGCTCACCCTGGTCGGCGGCACCCTCGGCGACACCTGGTCGACCCGCACCCTGATGGTCGTCTCCAGCTGGATCCGCGCGGCGCTGATGGCGGCGGTCGGCGTCGTCGGACTCACCGGTGACCTCACCGTGTGGATGCTGTGCGCGGCGGCGGCCGGGTTCGGCGCCGTCGACGCCTTCTTCCAGCCCGCCCGCGTCTCCATCCTGCCCTCGGTGGTCGAGGAGGACCTGCTCGCCCCGGCCAACGCCCTGCTCGGCGCCGGGGCCCGGACGGCCGCCGTCCTCGGCCCCGCCGTCGGCGGTGTGGTCATCGCCCTCAGCCAGGCACCGGTCGCCTTCCTCGTCGACGCCGCCTGCTTCGCCCTGTGCGGCCTGTGCGTGTCCCGCATCCGCACCCGTCCTCGCCCCGAGAAGCCGGAGTCAGGCACGTCGAAGACCGGACCGTCGCTGGGCGCCCGGATCCGCGAGGGCGTCGCCTACACCCTGCGCGACCCCCGGCTGCGCACCATCGTCGCCCTCGACACGGCCGTCAACTTCTGTTACGCGGGCCCCTTCACGGTCGGCTTCGCCACCCTCGCCGACCAGGTGCTGCGCGGCGGCTCGGCCACCCTCGGCATCCTCAACGGGTCGCTCGCCGGGGGCGCCGTGCTCGGCACCCTCGTCGGCGGCGCCGTCGGCGGACGGCCCCGGGTGGGCCTGCTGGTGGCCGCCCTCGCGGGCTGGCTGGGCGCCGGGATGGCCGTCCTCGGCCTGGCGCAGAGCACCCCGGTCGTCGTGGTGACCGTCCTCGCCATGGGCTTCGCCATCGGCTACCAGGGCGTGTTCGGGCTCAGCTGGATCCAGCGGAACATCCCGCAGGACGTCCTCACCCGCGTGGTCTCCGTCGACATGGTCCTCGGCTACGCCGCCGCCCCGCTCTCCCTGATCCTCTGCGGCGCCCTCGCCCGCACCGGCCACCTGGCGCTGTTCGGCGTGGTCGCCGCGGTCCTCGCCGCCACCGGTCTGGCGGTGCTCGGCTCCCGCGCGGTACGCGAGATGCGGTAGCGCGTACGGGGGGACGGTCCTCAGGCGTCCCGCAGAGCGGCCGACCGCGCGCACAGGTCCGCGCGGTTGGCCGCTCCCGTCTTGGTGACCAGGCTCGCGATGTGCTTCTCCGCCGTCCGCGGCGAGATGAACAGCCGGTCCGCTATGTCCTTGTTGCTCAGCCGCTCCGCGAGCAGCCGGAACACGTCGAACTCCCGGACCGTCACGCCCCGCGTGCGCAGTTCCTCGGGGATGCCGCTGGTACCGCTGCGGTGCTGGTGCACCGGAGCGCCCAGCCGGCGCAGCCCCGCCCGGCAGGCCCCGGTGACGGCGGGGACGTCCCGCTCGTGGAAGTAGTGCTCGGCCCGCCGCAGCCAGCCCACCGGATCGCCCCAGCCGTCCTGGTGCGCGGCGTCCGCGACCAGTCGCAGCCCCAGGTGCCGCGCCAGCGGGTACGGCCGTGCCACCGCGAGCGCCGACTCCACGGCCGCCGCCGCCCGCTCCCCGGCGCCCTCCCGCCCCAGCAGCACCGCCTCGGCGAGTCCCACGAACTGCCGGTTCCACCGCATCCGGGCCATCGCGGTCGCCGTGATCTCCTCGTGCCGGACCCGGTCCGCGTCCCCGGCCAGCGCGTCCAGCAGGAGCACCAGGCCGTGCGTGCCGCTGAGGTGGTACGTCGACGGGTTGTCCGCCTCCAGCTCCAGCACGGTCGCCAGCTCCGCGCGGGCCTGCTCCCGGTTCTCCTCAAGCAGCGAGCAGAACGCCCGCGCCAGGCCCAGGCTGAGCGGCTCCTCCTGGGAACCGGCGCCGTCCCACTCGGTGAACGCCGCGAGCGCCGCCTCCATGGCGGGCCGGTCCCCGCGGTGCGCCTCCAGCGTGGCCCGCGCCATCAGGACGTAGCGCACGGCGGGCGCCAGCCGCAGCCGTCGGACCACGGCCAGGCACGCGTCGGCGGCGGACCGCGCGGCCTCCTCCTCGCCGCGCAGCACGGAGTCGAGGACGAGGATGCCGTCGACGGTGTGCACGATGTTCACCGAGCCCAGCCGCAGCGCCTCCGCGCGGGCCGCCAGCAGGCCGGAGGCGTCGCCCTCGGCGAGCCACGCGTTGCCGCCCATCCGGGTCGCCGCGTACATGCGCTGCAACGGCAGCCGGTGGCGTTCGGCGGTGGTCAGCGCCTGCTGGAGCATGGCCGCCGACTCCTCCGGGTCCCGCTCCCTGGCCACCGTGGCGAGCAGTTCCCACGCCTGGCAGGCGACGACGGGCAGCCCGTGCCGCTCCGCGGTGTCGGCGGCGGCGCGGGCCAGCTTCTCGGCGTGCTGGGTGCGGTCCGGGCCGGGGGTGTCCAGGGCCAGGTAGGCCGCCGTGACGTCGACGGCCGCCACGGCCGGGGCGGCCGTCTCGTCGGACGTGGACCGCAGCACCTCGCGGGCCCGCGCGATCTGCCGGTTGCCGTCGCTCCACCGCCCGGCGAGGTGCGCCACCTTGGCCAGCCGGGCGTGCAGGGTGGCCAGGCGCACCTCGCTCAGTCCGGCGCCGCCGAGCGCGTGCAGGTCGTCCACCAGGTCGAAGGCGCTCGCGAAGTCGCCCGCCTCCGCGAGCGCGGGCAGCAGGTTCTCCAGCACCGCCGCCCGTGCCTGCGGGTCGTCCGCGTCCGCGAGCAGGCCCTCGGCGCGACTGAGCAGCGTCACGGCGGAGTTCAGCGCGCCCGCCGTCAGGGCCCGGCCGCCCGCGTCGGCGTAGAGCCGCCCGGCCTCGACCCGGTCGCCCGCCGCGCAGCGCAGCCCGGCCGCCAGCGCGCACCAGTCACCCTCCAGCCCCGGGTGCAGCTCCTCGACCGCCTGGGCGGCCCGCCGCGCCAGGTCGGCCTGCTGACCCGGTGTCATCTGCGTGAACAGGGCCTCCACGGTGGGGGAGTGGCGGAAGGAGTACCAGTCGGGCGCCGGTTCGTCCGGTACGACCAGCCGGGCGGCGACGCCCGCGTGCAGATGGCCGAGGAGGGTGCGGTCGTCGACGCCGGTCATCCGCTGGAGCACGGAGAGCGGGAACCGGCGGCCCAGGACGGCCGCGGCCGACAGCAGCATCAGGCCCTGGGCGCCCAGCCGGTCGACCCGGCGCACGATGCCGCGGGCCAGCGTCGAGGAAACGTCACGGCGCAGGTCCCCGACGGCACGCCAGCCGTCCGGTGCCTGGACGAGCGTGCCGGAGCCGATCATCGACTGGAGGAGTTCCTCGACCAGGTACGGGCTGCCCGCGCTGTCCTCCCACAGCCGCGTCAGCACCTCGGCGGGCACGTCGTCGGGGCCGTCCACGCCGAGTTGGGCGGCGATCACCTCGCGCACCTGCGGCTCGGACAGCGGCGCCAGCTCGATCAGGGTGGCGGCGCCCCGGCGGCGGGCGGACTGCGCGAGGTCGAGCGCGTCACTGATGTCCGTACGCACGGTCGCCACCAGCAGGACCGGCGTGTGCTCCAGGTTGTCGACCAGGTACTCGAGCACCCCGAGCGTCTCGGGGTCGGCGTCGTGCAGGTCCTCCAGGAGCAGCAGGTGGCCCCGGTCGCGCCCGGCGGCGATGAACAGCCGCAGCACCGCCTCGCCCAGGATGACCATGGAACTGGTGTCGCGCTCCCCGGTGTCCCAGTCGGGGATCAGCCGCCCCAGGACCGGGCGGTACGGGCCGAGCGCGAGGTCGTCCACGGGGTCGCCGCCGCGGAACAGCGACATCAGCGCCTCGGTGAGGGGCCGGAACGGCACGGCGGGGCCCGTGGTGCTGCTCCGGCCGCGCAGCACCCGCATCCCGGAGTCGAGCGCCCCGCCGACGGCCTCCGCCGCGAGCCGCGACTTGCCGACCCCGGCCTCGCCGACCAGGAAGACGACACCGCCGCGGCCTCGCCTCGCCTCGGCCATGGCGCCTTCGAGACGGGTGAGTTCGGTGTCCCGGCCGACCAGGGAAGGCGTGTGGGGAGGCATGGACCGAGATGATAATCGGCGGATCCGCGCGGGGGCAGGCCGCGTCGGGGCGGGGCGGCGCCGGGAACGCGGCGGCGCGGGCCCGCCGGGCGGGCCCGCGCCAGCACGCGGGGCGGTCGCTGCCGGTCCGTCAGCTGGGGCCGGAGACCGAGGTGTCCAGGGTGCTCAGCGTGATGACGACGCCGCTCGTCAGGACCATCCCGGCCAGCACGCGGGCGCGGGCGCAGGCGCGGTTGCGGCCGGAGAGGGTGATGCCGCCCGCCGCGTCCAGCTCGGTGGTGGCGGTGGTGGTGG
Organism: Streptomyces sp. NPDC006997; assembly: GCF_040635175.1. Classification (NCBI taxonomy): domain Bacteria; kingdom Bacillati; phylum Actinomycetota; class Actinomycetes; order Kitasatosporales; family Streptomycetaceae; genus Streptomyces; species Streptomyces sp. NPDC006997. Next base: position 5,057 of record NZ_JBEYHH010000021.1, on the reverse strand, counting down.
CGGTCTCGGCGGTGGCGTCGGCGGCGGTGAGGTGCTGGTCCATGACGGTTGTCCCTTCTGTGGGGTGGAGGGGGTGGGAGTGGGGGATGCCGTGGTGCTCAGGGGTCAGGTCGTGGGGTGGTGCAGGAGCAGGACCGAGGGAACGGTCTCCGGGCGGGCCAGGCGGAGCAGCCCGTAGCCGATGCCGGACAGCCCGGTCATCAGCCCCGGGGAGGGAACGTGGTCGGGGGTGGCGCACCGGTGGCCCTGCGCCTCGACGAGGGCGAGGACGTGACCGCTGTGCCGGTGCAGCGCGGAGACGGCCGTGGGGTCGCCGTCGGCGGCCAGGGTGGCCAGCGCCTCCAGCCTGCCGAGGGCGCCGTGGCCGAGGCTGAGGTCGGTGCCGGTGGGGGCGTGCACGAGTCGCGCGGTGGCCTCCGGCAGGTCGGCGGCGGCGCCCTGGAGCAGCCCGGCGACCGTCCGTCCGGCCAGCCCGGCCGACCAGGACAGGTCCGTGTCGTCGTCGGCCCGCGGGATACCGCCGAGCAGGGCACGGGCCGCCTCCGTGGGCCGGTGGGCGCGCTCGGGCCGCTGGGCGGCGTACCGCGACAGCGCCCAGGCGATCCCGGCGGCACCGTCGGCGAACCCGGACCCGGACGCCGTGCCCTGCCCGTCGGCCGCGTTCGCCGGTGTGCCGAGCAGCAGGTCCGCCACGCCGTCCGCCAGGCGGAGCGCCACCGGGTCGCCGGTGGCCTCGTACGCGGCGACGGCGGCGGCCAGCGCGCCGGCCCGGCCCTGGGCGAGCCCCGGGTCGGGGCACGCCACCGCGGCGTGGCCCAGCGCGGTCAGCGCGTCCGGCAGACACGCCCGCAGCCCGTCGTCGAGCAGCGCCGCCAGCCGGACCACGGCGTACACGATCCCGCCGAGGCCGTCGTAGGCACCGGGTCCCGCGGCCTCGCACAGCTCGGGGTCCTCGGCGAGCGCCTTGAGGAGCGCGGGCAGCGGCCGTACGGCGTCACGGGCCGCCGCGGCGTACCGTCCCGCTCCGGCGAGCGCGTCGGTGTGGGCCAGGAACAGCGCCACCCCGCAGTACCCCTGGGCGAGCCCCGCGCCCATCGGCAGCACCGCCCAGTGGGGACCCGCGACCCGCTCCAGGCCGATCCAGTTGGTGCGCGAGCCGTCCCGCACCGCCCGGGCGGTGATCACGTCGGCGATCCCGCACGCGGCGGCCAGGAGCCGGGACGGCTCGGGCGCCACGGGCGGCACCGAGGCCGCCGCGAGTTCGGACCGCGGACGGCCGGGCGCCGAGCCCGCGCCGCGTACCGCGAGGGTGGCCGCGATGATCCACTCCTGGTCGTGGCAGTCGACCTCGTCCATCCGGGCGACCTTCCGCCGCACCGCGGCCATGGCCGCCACCGGGAGCACACCGGGCAGCGTGGTGCCGTCGTCGGCGCGGACCGCGGTGCCGGAGGGCCGGTGGGTGAAGAGGGGGATGTCGCCGCGCCACAGGGCGGCGGCCTCGTGCTCCGCCAGCCGCTCCCGGGCCGGGTCGTGCTCGGACTCCGTCCACAGCACCGCGAACACCCCTTCCCGGGCGAGCGCGTCGCCCAGCAGGGCCGGGTGGGCGGACTCCTCAAGGAGCGTCGCGTAGAGCCGGGTGGGGCGGGCGATCAGCCGGGCCGGGCGGTCCGCCCAGCGCGCCAACGGGCCGCCGTCGTCCAGCAGTTCGGCGCGGTGCGCGGCGATCGCGGTGTAGGCGCCGCGGAACCCCTCCAGCAGCGCCGCCGTGTGGTCGGCCCCGGTGAGGGACGTACCCGCGGGCAGCGGATGGTTCCGCGCGGCCGGGCTGGGCAGCGGGCCGCGCACGGCCCGCATGGTGTCCGTTCCGCTGTCCTCCCAGCGCAGGCCCTCGCTGGGGAAGGTGCCGTCGGTGTCCCGGCCGAGCGCGGAGATGTCCAGGGCGCCGTGGTCCCCGATGAGGAGGTGCGGGAGCAGACAGGTGCGGTGCACGGAGGCGGCGAGGGCGTCCGCGGCCGGGTCGGGGCCCGCCGTCAGCGCCTGCCCGAGCCCGGTGTGCAGCAGCGTCTCCGCGTCCACCAGGACCGGCTGGTCGCCGTGCGCGATCACGTTCTCGTAGTGCATGTCGGCGCCGTCCACCGCGTACAGCAGGGCCAGCAGGGCGCCCTGGCGCCGGTAGAAGGCGTCCGTCTCGGTGACCGACGCGCACCAGCGGTGCTCGATGAACTCCAGCCAGCCGTACGTGCCGTGGCGCAGGGTGCGCGCGGTGCGCAGGCCAAGACCGGGCACCTTGGCGTTGAGCCAGTCGACCAGGGTGTCGAGGAGGGCGTGCTGGTCGAGCGGCCGGGGCTTGTGCACGATCCGGGTGCCGTCGGCGAAGCACAGCACCGCCACCGACCGGTTGCCCTGGTGGGCGTCGCCCCGGCCCAGGTCGACCCGGACGAGCGCGCCCGGCGTCCGGCCGTCCAGCAGCGTCTCGGTCAGGGCGGCCCGGTCGGCCTGGAAGCGGGCGATCAGTTCCGCGACGGCCACCAGGGCGTCCAGGGCGGTCCGGGCGAGCATCCTGGCCAGCACCGGGTAGGCGGCGAACAGCCGCGTCAGGCCCCGCCGGGTGCCGGTGGCGGAGACGAAGGAGGCGAACCGCTCGCGCGGACCGGCCCCCGTCAGCTGCCCGGAGCGCCGCGCCGCGTGCAGCTCCTGGACCAGGGTGCGGGCGGCCTGCCGGACCAGCTGGCGGGTCAGCGCCTCGGTGAACGCGCCCATCCAGACCGCGCGTTCGGCGTCCGTGAGGCCCGCGCCGCCCTTGTCACCGGAGTCGTTCCTGTCGCCGCGCTCCACCAGCTCCGCGAGGCGCGCCGCGGTCGCGGTCACCACCGGCCGTACCGCCGGGGCGAACACGTCCGGGCCCTCGCCCGCCACCTCGACCCGCGGGAGCGTCTCGGGCGCCGCCGCCAGGACCGCCTCCGCGTACGCGGCCCAGTCGGGCTTCGCGGTCCGCGCGGCCAGCCGCTCGGCGGGCTCGGCCGCCAGGGCGGCGGCCGTGCCGCCGTCCACACCCAGTCTGGCCAGCCGCAGGCCGAAGCCCTCCGCGTCCCCGGCCGTCCAGGGCATCGGCCCCGGGGCGTCGGTTCCGGTGGACGCCTCGGGGAGCCCGGGGGCGGCGAGCCGCTCCGGGAGGGTCAGCGCCGGGGCCCACCAGGTGGCGGGGAGTCCGGCGGTCCGGGGAGTCGGGAGGCTGGTGGTGTCGGTCACGAGAAAGAAGGTCGCAGACTCCCTACGACCCCCACATGGGTAACCGTCCCCCATATTCTCCGCGGCCCCCTCCCCACCCCTGGGGAGGGGGCCGCACGCTATCCGGCGGGACCGGGGAAACCGCAGGTGGCGCACGCCCCCACGGACCCCGCACAGGGGGAACGCGACCGCGTGTACCCGGCGCTCCAGGGGGACCGGTGACGCGCCCGTCCCCCATACCCGCCCCCTCCCACGGGCTGGCGCCCCCACCTCCGGACACCGCACCGCCCCCCACCACCCGCGCGGAACCCGCCCCCGCCACGGGAGCCCCCCCACCCACCCGCCCCCCGGGCGGAAAGGTGGGGTCCGTCTACCGATGCCGTCGCACCGGCGGGAACGGCACGGTGTTCCCAAGTCCCCACGCCCCACCGCCCCCACCACCTCGGCCGGGCGGCCGATCTTCCAAGGAGCAGCAGATGGGAGCACCCGTAGCCGTCAGTGTGGTCGCCCTCGACCCGGTGCTGGAAGCAGGCACCCGTACGACCCTGCTCGTCCACCCCGAACTGACCGTCTGCGAGCCCGCCGACGCGCGGGTCGCCGTCCTCGCCGTCGACCGGCTGGGTCCGGCCGAACTCGACATGGTGCGCGCGACCCGCACCCAGACCCACCGTCCCGCCGTCGTCCTGGTGGCGAGCACCCTCGCCGCCGGGGACGTCCTGCACGCGCTCGCCGCGGGCGCCCGCGGCCTGCTGCTGCGCCGTGAGACCGACGTGTCCCGCCTCGCCCACGCGGTGCTGGCCGCCGCGCGCGACGACTGCACGCTGCCGCCCGGCCTGCTCGAACAGCTCCTGGACCGGCCGGACACGGACGCCCGTGGCTCCGGCGGCTGGAGCGACGGGATGCTCTCCGAACGGGAACGCTCGGTGCTGCGCCTGGTCGCCGAGGGCCACGAGACGGCCGAGATCGCCCAGCGGCTCGCCTACTCGCCGCGGACCGTGACCACCGTCGTCCACGACATCACCCGGCGGTTCCGGCTGCGCAACCGAGCCCACGCGGTCGCCTACGCGCTCCGGGCGGGCCTGCTGTGACCGCGACCCTCACCGAACCGCCCGTCACCCGCGCCCCCGCCGTGACCGTACGGGTGGCCCCCGGCCCGGGAGCGGAACGGGTCCGCGCCCTCGCCGAACGGGCCGGACTCCTCCCCGGCGAGGGCGCGTACGCAGCCCACAGGACCGTCACCGTCATCGCCGCCGCCACCCCGGAACAGGCCCTGTGCGGCGCGCGCCACCCCGGGCCGCTGCTGCTGGTCTGCGACTCCGTCGGCCGCGGCGGCCGACTGCGGGCCCTGCGCGCCGGAGCGGTCGTGCTCGGCGGCGCCGACCTCACCGTGGACAGCCTGACCAGGGCCGTCCACCGGGCCGCCCTGCCGCAACACAGCATCCCCTACCCGGAGTTGTCCCTCCTGCTGACGCCGGGCCGGACGCCCGCCCCGGGCGTGTCGGCGCTGACCGCCCGGCAGACCTCGGTCCTGCGCCTGATGGCCGAGGGGCACGGCAACGCGGACATCGCCCTGCTGCTGGACTGCTCCGAACACACCGTCAAGAACGCCGTCTACGAGATCATGGCCCGTCTCCAGGCCCGCAACCGCGCCCACGCGGTCGCCCACGCCGTACGCCACGGCCTGGTCTGAGAGCCGCGCCCGACCCACGACGCACAGCGCGGCGGGGACCGGTGGCAGTCGGAACGACACCGTGCCCGCGTTCATGTCGTCGTCCCCGACGATGACCATGAACGGCACCTTCTGCTTCTGGGCGTTGCGGATCTTCTTC
>NZ_JBEYHH010000020.1:0-164183 GCF_040635175.1 Streptomyces sp. NPDC006997 | reverse complement strand
GGCACGCCGGCGGGAAGGCCCTCCAGCGTCGCGACGAGTGCGGGACCATGGGACTCCCCCGCGGTCAGCCAGCGCAACCTGCTCAACGGTGCTCCCCGGAGACGATCAGCGCCCGCACGGCCACAGCACCCCTGACAGCGCGTCGCCGACGATGCGTACCCCGTCCTGGGTGAGGACGGACTCGGCGTGGAACTGCATCGAGGCGAATCCCGGCCCGCGCAGCGCGTGCACCTCCGCCGTGTCGGCGTCCCGGCTCGTCTCGACGACGCCGGTACCGGGGACCTCGAACAGGTCCCTCGGGCTGCGGGCGGCGAACGTGTTGTAGAAACCGACCCGTTCCCGCGCGCCGAACAGGTCGATCTCCCGCTGGACGCCCTGGTGGGGCTCCGGGCGCCGGACGAGTTCCAGCCCGAGCAGGGAGCTGAGCACCTGGTGGCTCAGGCACACGGCGAGGAAGGGCCGCTCCTCGTCCAACAGGGTCCGGATCGCTGACCGCAGGTGCCGGATCTTCGGATGGCCCGTGTCACGGGGGTCGCCGGGGCCGGGACCCATCACGACGACGTCGTAGCCGTCGAGGGAGTACGCCTCGTCGAAGCGGCGGACCGTCGGGGTGAGCCCGATGGCGCGCAGTTGGTGGTCGATCATCGAGGTGAACGTGTCCTCGGCGTCGACCACGAGCACGCGTCGCCCGGCCAGTTCGGGCCGTCCGGCGGACGGGGTGCCGCGCGTGCTCAGCCAGAAACCGGCGACGGTGCGGTTGCGCTGTTCGAGCGCCGCGCGCACCCGGGGGTGGTCGGCGAAGCCCGGCGTCCCCGCGGTGCCGAGCGCGGCGAGGAGACCGGCTGCCTTGGCCCGGGTCTCGGCCACCTCCGACCCGGGGTCGGAGTGGCGTACCAGCGTGGCGCCGACCCCGATGCCCAGTCGCCCCGAGGCGTCGATCTCGGCGGTGCGGATGAGGATCGAGGAGTCCAGGGTGCGTCGGCCCCGCTCGTCCCGTCCGATCAGCGCGGCGACCCCACTGTAGTAGCCGCGTCCCCGGGGTTCGTACCGGTTGATCACCCGGCAGGCGCTCTCCAGCGGGCTGCCCGTCACGGTGGGCGCGAACATCGTCTCGCGCAGGATCGTGCGGGGGTCGTGGCCACTGGTGCCCTCGATGAAGTACTCGGTGTGCGCGAGCCGTGTCATCTCCTTGAGGCGGGGGCCGACGACCCGGGGCGCCGGGTCGCAGATCCGCGCCATCATCTTCAGCTCCTCGTCGACGACCATGTACAGCTCGTCGGTCTCCTTGCGGTCGGCGAGGAACTCCAGCACCTCGGTCAGCTCCGGGCCCGACGGCGGGTACCGGTAGGTGCCGCTGATCGGGTTCATCACGGCCCGGCCCGCGTGCAGGCTCACGTGCCGTTCGGGGGTGGCGCCGACGAAGGTGCGCTCCCCGGTGTGCACGAGGAAGGTCCAGTACGCCCCCTGCTCCCGCTCCAGCAGCCTGCGGAAGAAGGACAGCGCGCTGGCCGGGGTGTAGTCGGTGATGTCGGCGACGAACGACCGCTTGATGACGAAGTTCGCTCCCTCGCCGGTGCCGATCTCGTCGGCGATCACCTTGCGGACGATGCCCGCGTACTCGTCGTCGTCCAGGTCGAACCGGCCGCCGCGCAGAGCGACCGACTGGTCCGGCAGCCGACGCAGCGCCTCGTCGACGGGGAGTGCGGTCTGCTCGTCGACGGTGACGACGACGAGGGGTGCCCCGTCGTCGGTGCAGGCGTAGCCCCGCTCGGCGACCTGGCGGAAGGGCACCAGCGCCAGGACGTCGTGCCGGACTCCGGAGGACGGGTCCCCGCGGTCGGCGAGGGGGACGCGGGCGAGGGTGTCCACCGTGGACGCCGTGCCCGTCAGGACCTCCAGGGTCTCCGGCCCGGCCGTCTCCGGGCGGTACAGCAGGGCGAAGGCGGAGGGTGCGGAGCGCAGGATCCGGTCGAGCAGGTCGGGTTCGCGGGAGGAGGTCGCCTGCGTCATCGTTCGAGCTCCGCTGTGAGCGACTTGGTGGTGGTGACGACGGCACACCGCTCGGCGGCGTAACGGAGCGCCCGCCGGTGGTGGTCTTCGGTGAAGTCAGCGACGGCGTCGGCGACCAGGAACGTCTGGATGTCGTGGGTGAAGGCGTCGACGGCGGTCGTGAGCACCCCGATGTGCGCGTACACCCCGCACAGGACGAGCTGGTCACGGCCCCGGGAGCGCATCCGCTCCAGCAGGTCGGACCGGAAGAACGCGCTGTAGCGCCACTTGGCCAGCATCCAGTCGTCCGGGGCGGGGGCCAGCGGCGCGACGACCTCACGGTCGGCCGGGTCGACCCGCATCCCCGGTCCCCAGAAGTCCTTGAGCAGACCGCGCTGTTCCTCGGTCATGCCGCCCGGCTGGGCCGTGTAGGCGACGGGCATCCCGGTGGCCACGGCGCTTTCACGCAGGCGGGCCGCGTTGCCCACGAGGTCGGTGACGGGTGCCTCACCGGCGGGGAACTTCCGCAGGAAGAAGCGTTGCATGTCGTGGATGAGGAGGACCGCTCGGTCCGGATCGGCCTGCCAGGGGGCCGTGTTGGCGGGCAGCTCGCCTGTCTGGGGCATCGGATAGGGCTCGATGGGGGGTATCCCTGCCATGTGTCTTCCTCGTGTCGGCATCGGCTGTCGGACGCGGGCGGCCCGGGACCCGGTCAGGTGGTCAGAGCGCGGTCCACCAGGCCCCCGGCCGCTCCCGGGTAGGTGGTGGGATCGCAGAGCTCCGCCAGTTCCGCGGCGGTGAACCACCCGGCCGCGTCGGCCTGTCCGGACGTCTCCGCCAGTTCGGCCAGGACGGCCAGGAGCGGTCGGCCGGTCGCGGCCGCCTCGGTGGAGGCACGGGTGAGCAGGTGCCGGGCGCGGACCCGGCCGAGACGGGGCGTGAGCCGGGCGGCGATCCGCTCCGACACGACCTGACTGCCGGTCAGGTCGAGGTTGGCCCGCATCCGCCCGGGGTGCACCTGGAGCCCGGTGGTCAGCTCGACCGCCGTGTGCGCGGCGCCGCCGACCAGCCGCAGGCACTCCCGCAGCGGCAGCCACTCGGCGTGCCAGGCGCCGGCGGACCGTTCGTCCTCCGTGACCAGGCAGTGGGTCAGCACCGAGGCCAGCGCGGGCACCTGGAGCGCGGCGGCGCGCACCATGGTGGCGAGGACGGGGTTGCGCTTGTGGGGCATCGCCGAGGAACTGCCGCGGCCGGTCACCGCGGGTTCGGTGACCTCACCGATCTCGGTCCGGGCCAGGTTCTGCACGTCCACGGCGATCTTGCCCAAGGCCCCGGAGGCGCAGGCGAGGGCCGCGGCCAGGTCGGCGAGGGGCGTGCGCAGCGAGTGCCATGGCAACGCGGGCACCGCCAGGCCGGTCTCCTCGGCGAACGCCTCGGTGAGGCGGACCGCGTAGGCGCCCCCACCGCCGCCGTCCCCGGGCGCCCCGTCGATGGCCGCGTACTCCAGATAGCCCGCGAGCGTGCCCGCCGCGCCGCCGAGGGAGACCGGCAGCCCCTGCTCGGCCACCCACGCCAGGCGGCGGTCCGCGGCACGCAAGGCTTCCCGCCACCCGACGGCCTTGAGGCCGAAGGTGGTCGGGACGGCGTGCAGCGCCAGGGTCCGGCCGGCCATGGGGGTGTCGCGGTGGACCCGGGCCAGGTTGCCCAGCGCGTCGATCGACGTGCCGAGGGCGGTGCGCACCAGGCCCAGGGCACGTCGGGTCACCAGCATGGCCGCGGTGTCGAGGATGTCCTGACTGGTGGAGCCGCGGTGCACGTACTCGGCGGCGGCCGGGTCCACCTCGGCGACCCGGCGGGTGAACAGCCGCACCAGGCCCACCACGGGGTTGGCGCTCTCCCGGCAGGCCAGGGCGAGGGCCCGGGTGTCCGGTTCCGTCGTGGCGGCCGTCTCGGTGATGACCCGCGCCGCGGCGGCGGGAACGGTGCCCAGTCGGGCCTGGGCCCGAGCCAGCGCCGCCTCGGTCTCCAGCATGGCCCGCACCCAGGCGGGGTCGTCCACCGCCGCCTCCACGGGGGTACCCGCCCGCACGGGGGAGAGCAGTCCGGTGTCGGGGGCCGACGGCTCCCGCGGAACGCCCGTCACACGATCACCCCGGCGAGGTCGGCCTCGTCCAGCGCGGGCCGGACTTCGAGGGGTACCTGGGACAGCGGCGGCAGGGCCAGTACGGCCCGCGCGATGGCGTCGGAGTCCCCGAGAGTCACCGAGTCCACGCCGGGGCGGATCCCGGCGGCCGTGACCCAGTGCACCGCCTCGGTCGGCACGCCGAAGGCGAAGCGCCGCGGATGCGCTCGGCCCCGGGCGTCGAGGAGGTGGTACGGGCGCTCGGTGACGGCCAGGCCGCCGGTCTCGTACGTGGTGCCGCAGGCGCCGGTGATGCGGTAGGGCCCGGCCTGCTCGGTGGCGAGCAGATGCCTCAGCAGCGGGTCCCGGGTGCGGCGGACGTCGGGTTCGGGCAGTCGCGCCTCGATCAGCGCACGGGCCCGTACGGGCGGGCCGGGGACGGTGCTGGACTGGGCGACGAAGGACGGGTTGGTCGTGTCGAAGCGGATCTGGGTGCCGGGCCCGGTCAGGGTCAGCACGCCCGCGTCCAGCAGCGCGATCATCTCCTCGATCCGCGAGACGGGCGGGCCGATGGAGAGGAAGGCGTTCAGCGGCGTGTACCACCCCTCGACGTCGTCCCGGTAGGAGTTGCCGTCGATGCCGCCGTGGTCGACGGCGAGCCGGATCTCGTTGCGCAGGTCCCGCAGCACGTCGAGCGCGGCCTTGACCGGCCCGTCGACATTGCCCGCCCGTGCCTCGCGCACGTCCGCGGCGAGGTACTCGCGCAGCCACGCCTGGAACGCGTCGCGGTCGGCGAACCCCTTCCCGGCCAGCGGGGAGATGAGCCGCTCCCAGTCCCAGCGGGCCGCGGGCTCGATACCGGCGGACTCCAGCAGCGCGACGGGGTCCTGGTCCGGGCCGAGGGCCAGGTAGGCGTCGGTGAAGGCGGCTCCGTCCCGACCCCGGGAGGCGAGCAGGGTGGCGTAGTAGACGCTCTCCACCTCCCGCCTGATCAGCGGCCAGAGATCCTGCGCGAAGTAGGGCCGCCGCGCGTCCGCGGAGGCGGCCCGCAGTCGCTCGATGTAGTCGGTGGTCAGCAGCCGCGGGTGGTAACGGCCGTGCGCGCCCTTCTGGTTGGCGCCGCGCGCGTGGTACGGCACCCCGCGGCGGGACGACGCGTACATCACCGGCTCCCGGCCGCTGGGCCGGTAGGTGAGCGTCCCGTCGGGCTCCCTGTCGAACGTGCCGCCGCGGCCGAGCGTGAGCAGTGCCATGTAGTCGAAGAAGTTGAGCCCCAGACCGCGCAGCAGCACCGGTTCACCGGGCCGGACGCCCCCGAGGTCGGCGTCGGCCGGGTTGGTGGGGGTGATGTAGGTCAGGTAGTGGATGCGGGCGAGGGCCGCGGTCCGTTCCTGCCGGGCGGTGAGCCGGGCGGGTACGTGGCCCTGGGCGAGCACCACCGCGTCCAGGCCGTTGAGCCGGGTGCCGTCGGCGAGCCTGACCCCCTGTGGACCGCCCCGCACACCGTGGGTGTCGGACATGGCGACCGCCTCGGACCGGTGCACGTGGACCTTCACGTGGTCCGGCGCGCGGGCCACGATCTGCCGGAAGCAGTCGCGCAGGTAGTGACCGTAGAAGGCCCGGGAGGGGTACGAGTCGGGCTCCAGCCGACGGGCCTCCGCGAGGGTCTCCTCGTCGTAGTCGTGCCCCCGCACCCCGAGCAGGGCCAGCTGCTGGGCCCATTCGTACAGGCTCGGCCCGGGCTCGACCGGGCCGTGGATCCGCACGCTGTCGTCGGTGAAGACGGTCACCTGTGAGGCGACGGTGTTCATCAGCAGGTGACGGGACTGCTCCTGGCGCCAGACGCGGCCCGCGCCGGGGGCGTGGGGGTCCACCAGGTGGACCACGACCGCCGCGCCCGACGGCGCGTGCCGCTCACTCGCGCACAACCGCTCCAGCACGGACAGTCCTCGCGGGCCCGCACCGACGATGCAGACCTCCACACACCTTCGGGTCATGTGCGTGTCTCCTCACCACTCCGCGAATTCCCGTGGAGAACTTCCGGTCGGGGACCCGGGTGGGTCAACGCGGGCCGGGCCGGTACGTCAAGTCAGGGGCCCCGCGGGATGGCGGACGCAGCCGCGCCGCCGGGGACTTGACGCATTCCGGCGCGGGACGTGCCCGTTCGGTCCGGGCGCCGACAGTCTGAGGCCATGCGTGCTGCCTACATCCCAGAACTCGGACCCGCTGAGGAGATCCGCTACGGCGAACTGCCCGAACCGCGCCCAAGCCCGACCGATGTGCTCGTCGAGGTGCTGTGCACCACGGTCAACCCGGTCGACACCTTCGTCCGCTCGGGCCTGTTCCGGACCCCGGTGCCCTTCCCGCTGGTCGTCAGCCGCGATCTCGTCGGCACGGTCGTCGAGGCCGGTCCGGGCGCCCCCGGGTTCGCCCCGGGTGACCTGGTGTGGAGCAACAGCCTGGGCCACGGTGGCCGTCAGGGCGCCGCCGCCGAGCGCGCCGTGGTGCCCGCCGACCGGCTGTACCACCTGCCGTCCGGCGTCGACCCGGAGCGGGCCGTCGCCGTACTGCACCCCGCGGCCACCGCTTACCTCGCGCTGTTCACCCATGCCCGGGTCCGGCCCGGCGAGACGGTGTTCGTGGCCGGCGGGGCGGGGAACGTCGGCTCCGCCGTGGTGAGCCTGGCCGTGGAGGCGGGTGCCCGGGTGGTGGCCACGGCCTCCGCCGCGGACGCGGCGTACGTCAGCGGGCTCGGCGCCGCCCGCGTGCTGGACTACCGGGACCGGGACCTCGACGAGGCCGTGCGGGCGGCGTGCCCCGACGGGATCGACGTCCACGTGGACACCTTCGGGCTGAACGACCTGCCCACGGCGGTGGAGCAGTTGGCGCCGCGCGGCCGGATCGTCCTGCTGGCGGGTGTCGGCGCGCGGCCGACGCTGCCCGTGGGGCCGTTCTACATGAAGGACGCCTCGATCCTCGGTTTCGTCATCTCCCACGCCACGACCGACCAGCTCGGCGCGGCGGCGGCCGAGATCAACCGGCTGCTCGGGGCGGGGCGGCTTCGCCCGCGGTACGTCGAGCGCGTCCCGCTGAGCGCCATGGCCGAGGCCCACCTGCGCCTGGAGAAGGGCGAGTTGCGCGGCCGCCGACTGATCGTCCGTCCCGACCTTGACCGTTAGGAGACAGCTGTGGCACACGTCGTAGTCGTCGGTGGCGGCATCGGCGGACTGGCCGCCGCGGTGGCCCTCGCGCGGTACGGGCACCGGATCACGGTGCTGGAACGCCGCGCCGAGTTCACCGAGCTGGGCGCCGGCATCCAGCTCGCCCCGAACGCCTACCACGCCCTGGACCGGATCGGCGTGGGCCACGAGGTGCGGGCCCGCTCCGTCTTCGTCGACGCGTTGCGACTGTTCGACGGCACCACCGACGAACTGGTCAACGCCATGCCGCTCACCGAGGGGTACCGCCGTCGCTTCGGCAACCCGTACGGGGTGGTGCACCGCACCGACCTGTACGCGCCGCTGCTCGCCGCCTGCCGCGAGCTGCCGGAGGTCGAGTTGGCCACGGGCGCCCGGGTGACCGGGTACGACCAGGACGCGGCCGGAGCGGTGGCCGTGCTGGCGGACGGGTCCCGGGTGCGGGCCGACGTCCTGGTCGGCGCCGACGGCATCAGGTCCGCCATCCGCGCCCAACTGGTCGGCGACGGTGAGCCGAGGGTGTCGGGGCACACGATCTACCGATCCGTGATCCCGATGGAGAAGGTGCCCGAGGAACTGCGGCAGAACGCCGTGTGTCTGTGGGCGGGCCCCCGCTGGCACTTCGTGCACTACCCGATCAGTGGCGGCCGTGAACTGAACCTCGCCGCGACCAAGGACGACGGCGCCCGGACGGTCGTCACCGGAGAGGCCGTCGAACGCGGTCTGGTCCTCGACGAGTTCCCCGGACTGGGGAGGAGCGCGGGACGGCTGCTGGCGCTCGGCGACGACTGGCGCCGCTGGGTGCTGTGCGACCGGGACCCGGTGGACACCTGGGTCGACCGGCGGGTGGCGCTGCTCGGGGACGCCGCGCACCCCATGCTCCAGTACGCCGCCCAGGGTGCCTGCCAGGCGCTGGAGGACGCGGTGCTGCTGGGCGGGCTGCTCGGCCGGACGGACGGCGACCAGGGGGCGGCCGGGGATCCGGTGCCGCTGCGGCTGGCCGCCTACGGGGCGCTGCGGCGTGCTCGCGCGGGGCGGGCCCAGCGCGTGGCCCGGTACATGGGCGAGGAGGTCTACCACCCCGCCGGGGTCGCGGCCAAGGAACGCAACGCCACCCTGTCGGCCTTGTCCGTGGACGAACTGCACGAGGAGGTCGCGTGGCTGCACGGCGACCGCGCGTTCCACCGCGCCGCCTGACCGGGCCCCGCGGCGCACCACCCGGGATAGGCCCTTCTGTTGACCCGCGCGTGCGGCTCGGCACGGATCGCGGATGTTCCTGGAGAGAGTGAGGAGAGAACGATGACCGATCACGAGCGCGACGGCGTCACCACTTTTCAGGTGCGCGCCCAGGTGTTCGTCGCGGCGCCTCCCGAGACGGTGTACGAGGCCGTGAGCGACCTGTCCCGCAGTGGTGAGTGGAGCGTCGAGTGCCAGGGCGGCACGTGGGTCCGGGGCGAACCGTCGACGGTGGGCGCCGTCTTCGAGGGCAAGAACGTGCGCGGTCCGGAGGCCGTGCCGTGGGCGCCGGTGATCCGCGGTGAGTGGACCACCCGGGCCGAGGTGGTCGAAGCCGTGCCGGGCAGGGTGTTCCGCTGGGTCATCCTCACCGAGGCCGGGGAGCGGCAGGAGAGCACCTGGTCCTTCGAGATCCAGCCCGCCGAGGGGGGCAGCACCCTCATCCACCACTACCGGCTCGGCAGGCTGACCGAGGGCCTGGCGAAGATCTTCCGTTCCGGGCTGGACGAGGCCGGCCGGAAGCGCTTCGTCAAGGAGTGGAACGCCAAGCTCGCCTCGGACGTGGAGCAGACGGTCCAGCGGATCAAGGCCGTCATCGAGCACGGCTAGGCCCTGGGGCCCCCGCTGTCCAGGCCCGCCCGCACGCCGCTTCCCGCCGTGCGGGCGGTTCCTCTTCCGCACGGCGGAACGCCCGGCCGGGACGACCGGCCGGGCGTTCCCGGGGTGTCACCCCTTCGGATACACGGGGAGGGCCCGCGCACCGGACTCGAACAGCGCCTCGACCACCCTGGCCTGCTCCACGGCGTCCGCACGGCCGTACACCGGGTCCTCACCCTTCCTGATCGCGGTGGACACCGCGTCGAACTGGAGGCGGGAGACCGCGTACGGGTCGCCGCAGCGGTACTCCCCGTCCGGGTCCACGGCGAGGTACTCGCTGACCGGGTCGGCGTGCGGCGGCGGCCCCTGCCGCTGAAGTTCGACACGCCGGACGTCCCGGCAGAACCACGGGTCCTCCAGGACGAGCCGACCGGTGGTGCCGACGATGTGCAGGGCGTCCCCGCGGCACACCTCCTGACCGACCTCGAACTGGGCCAGCACGTCACCCGGCATCCGCAGGGTGGCGGCGAAGTTGTGGTCGGCCTCGCCGTCCCTGCGCACCTCCTCGGCGTAGACCCGCTCGGGCGTTCCCCCGTACATCCGGATCGCCGCCAGGGTGAAGGCACCGAGGTCGAGCAGGCCCCCGCCGCCGCGCTCGGGGAAGCGGCGGAAGTAGTCGGGCGGGAGGCTGGCGGTGCAGGCGGCGTAGAGGTAGCGCAGCTCACCGATGAGCCCTTCGTCCAGCAGCCGCTTCGCCAGCAGGTGCTGGGGGTGGTGACGGAACATCACCCCTTCGGTGCAGACGCGCCCGGCCGCCTCGGCCGCGTCGAAGACCCGCTCGGTGTCGGCGGCGGTGAGGGCGAGCGGCTTCTCGACCAGGACGTGCTTGCCCGCCTGGAGCGCCTTGACCGCCCACTCGGCGTGGTCCACCGGGTCCAGGGCGATGAAGACCGCCTCCACCTCATCGTCGGCGAGGAGTTCGGCCCGACTCGGGTAAGCCCGCGCGATGGTGTGGGTCTCGGCGTAGGCTTCGGCCGACCGCGCGTCGTCGTGCGCGACCGCCACGAACTCTGTCGTGTGGGAGGACGCCTTGGCCTTCATGGCCACGTCGGCGTACCCGCCGGTGGCCAACAGGCCCCAGCGCACCTTGCTCATGTCCGTGATCCCTTCCGGGGCCCGGCGGGCCCTCGAACCACCTTGCGCGAGGGGGCCGTTGACCGGACAGGCAGGACCTCATACTCCGTCAAGTACCGCGTCCTAGGGGCGACAGGGACGTCCTTGAGGTAAAACGATAGAGGGCGGTCGCTTTTTTTACTTCTCGCGGGCCCCCCGCACGCCCCCGTCCCGCGAGGACTCCCCTCGGATCGTTCCGGTCCGTCGTCCAGACAGCCCCTGTCACTCTTCGGAGAGGAACATGGCGAAACAGGAGAGAGCCCTCAAGACACGTCACGCGCTCGTACGGGCAGCCGCGACACGGTTCGACCGTGACGGCTACGCCGGCGCGTCCCTGTCACAGATCCGCGACGCGGCGCGGATATCCATGGGGGCGCTGACCTTCCACTTCTCGTCCAAGGCGGAACTGGCCGACGCCATCGAGGGCGGCGCACGGGCGATGATCGCCGAGGTGGTGGAGCAGGTGAGCGCGAAGGGGACGCCGAGCCTCGACCTGGCGGTCGAGCTGACGCTGGAACTGACGCGGCTGCTTGAGGAGCAGGAGATGGTGCGCGCGGCGGCGCGGCTGGCCCGGGAACGGCCGGGCAGTCCCGAGTGGTCGTCGGCCTGGGTGCCGGCGCTGCGGCGGATGCTGGAGCAGCTCCAGCGCGAGGGGAGCCTGCGTCCGCCCGCCTCCCCGGAGCGGGTGGCCGCGCTCGCGGCGTGCCTGGTCGAGGGGATGGACATCGTGCTGCGTCGGCGCGCGGACCCCGCGACGGCGTCGACGGTGCCGGTGAGCGCCGTGGAGGAACTGGCCCAGATGTGGGGGCTCATCCTGACGGGTCTGCGGCCGGGACCGTCAGGATGAGCCCTGGGACGGGCAGGCAGAGCGGTGAGGAGCGGCGGCGGCCCGGGCGGACACGGCCGGGCGGACACGGCCCGGGCGGAGGCGGCCCCTACGGCAACGGACCGCGCGACACCGGTTCGGACGGCGGTGGCCCGGACGGCACCGGCCCCACGGCAGGGGACCGGGCAGCACGGGCCCACACACCAGCGGACCCGGCGTCACCGGTTCCGGCGGCGGTGGCCCCACGGCAGCGCACCGGACAGCACGGGCCCACACACCAGCGGCCCCGGCGACACCGGTTCCGGCAGCGGTGGCCCCACGGCAGCGCACCGGACAGCACGGGCCCACACACCAGCGGTTCGGGCGGCGGAGTGGCGGACGCGTCCGCCACTCCGGCCCTGGCGGTCAGACGGCCGTCCTGCCGCCGTCCACCGGTACGGCGGCACCCGTGACGAACGACGAACGCTCGCTGCACAGCCAGGCCGCCGCCTCCGCCACCTCCCGAGGGTCGGCGATGCGCCGCTGTGGTGTGCGCCCGGCGAAGCCCGCCTCCGCCGTCGGGCCCTCCGCCAGGGCGGCGTCCAGCAGTTCCGTCCGGGTGGCGCCGACCACCAGCGCGTTGGCACGGATGCCGACCGCGGCGTACTCCTTCGCCACCGCCTTGGTCAGTCCGACGACCGCGTGCTTGGCGGCGACGTAGGGCGCGATGGCGCTGCTGGCCAGGACGCCCGCCGTGCTGGCCGTGTTCACGATCGCGCCGCCCGACTCCAGCATCGGCGGGATCTGGTGCTTCAGGCAGTTCCACACCCCGCGCAGGTTGACGTCGAGGACGCGGTCGAAGACGGCGTCGTCCGTCTCGTGCACGCGGCGGCCCATGGGGGTCCAGCCAGCGTTGTTGAAGGCGGCGTCGAGCCGTCCGAAGGCGTCGACGGCCTGCCGCACCACCCTGCCGACATCCCCGCCGCGGCAGACGTCGCCCGGCGCCGCCAGGGCCTGCCCGCCCAGGCCACGGACCTCCTCGGCGACGGCGTCGAGGAGCTTCGCCCGGCGGGCCATCAGCACCACCGTGGCCCCTTCCGCGGCGAACACCCGTGCCGCCGCGGCTCCGATGCCGCTGGAGGCACCGGTGATCATGACGACCTTGCCGCTGAGCAGTGCCGGGCCGCCCGTCGCGCCACCCCCGCTCACGGCCACCCGCCCCAGCAGGTTCCCTCCGCCGCCTCCGCGTCGATCCGCAGCAGCAGTTCCTCGTCCACGGCGTCCAGTGAGTCGACGAGGTGCCGGACCCCGGCCTCTTCCATCAGCGTGCGCTGGAAGCTCGCGTGGTACGTGCTGGGGTGTCCGACGAAGGGGGTGCGCAGCCTCCTGGCCTCCTCGGCGACGCGGGCCACGTCGTCGATGAACAGCACCTGGTCGTGGGCGAGTCCGAAGAGATCGCTGGTTATCTCCTTCAGCCCCGGCCTGAAGGAGTTGGTGCACACGTAGTGCGGCGGGGCGAAGTACCCCGTCAGCGCGCCGAGGTAGGTGTCGAAGTGCTCGTTGTCCAGGCCGCCGTAGCAGATCACCCGGGCACCGAGGGAGCGGATCCGGGCCAGCAGTTCCACCGCCCCGTCGAGGAGCCGGACGGGATTCTCGTCCAGGTACTGGTTCCGCGCCTCGAAGTAGAGCCGCAGCGCCTCGGAGCCGGAGACGTCGACACCGGCCGCGGCGGCCAGTTCGGGGCCGGCCACGCTGCGCGGCTGGGAGAAGATGCGCCGTTCGACGTCGGCCGTGTAGCGGCCGCCGCGGCTGGTGATGAACTCGTGGATGACAGGGCTGAAGGTGTCGTTGAGCAGCACACCGTCGATGTTCAGGGACACCAGACGAAGCTGCCGAAGACGCGGTGACATGTGCGCTCCGGGAACAGGCATGGGGGGGGGAGGTGATCAGGGAGAGGTGACGAGCGCCGCGACGTGCCCGTTCAGACGGTGGCGGCGTCCCGGAAGAAGGCCGTGGCCTGGAAGGCGCTGCGACCGCCCTGTTCGGCGCGGACCTCCACGTCGCCGCGGGCGCCGCCGTGCTGGGCGGCCGTCGCGGGCACGTCCACCCAGCAGGGGGCGTCGAACTCGATGTACCGGTCGAAGGTGATCTCGACTCCCGTGAGGAAACCGGGGCGTTCACCGTGCCGGGCGGCGAGCGCGGCCTGACGCACGGCTTCGATGCTCAGCATCCCGGGCACGTGGTCCAAGGGGTGGTCGAAGAGGGTCGGGTGGCTGGTGTCGACCCGCAGCCGCCAGGTGTGGGCCGGGTCGCCCGCCGGGGAGAGCACGATGTCCTGCGTCCGGTCCCGGCCGACCAGCGGCCCGGGGGCGGGTGGGGTGGGGGCGGGGGCGGCGGCGAAGACGGCTTCCTTGTCGGCGTACCTGCCGCGCAGCCGCCGGTAGACCTCGCCTACGCGGCACCAGAACCGCGTCTCGGACCATCCGGCCAGGGACTCCCCGCGCCACACCTCGGTGCGCACCCTCATGGACGTCGGCAGACCGGCGCGGAAGCGTATGTCGTCGCACACCGTGCGCAGTTCCAGCTCGGCGGGTCTGGTCGTCACCTGGAGGGCCTCGGGCCGGACGTGGAAGCCGAAGAAGACCCAGCCGCACTCGTAGCTGTGGGGCAGGCCGTACTCGCAGTGGAGAAGCAGCGGCACCGACTGGCGTACGGTCTCGGCCAGGAGCAGCGGGTCGTGCAGGCCGTGTTCGGGGGTGAAGAACGCGTGTCCGCGAGGCCACTGGGCGGTGACGGTGAAGGTGTCCGCGCCGGTGCGTTGCCAGCCGGTCAGGAAGACCTCCGACAGCGCGGCCCGGTGGACATGCTCCCTCGCCACCGTGGTGGTCAGCCGGGGCCCGTCGGTCGCTAAGGCAGGTCGTGCGGCTAAAGCGGTCATCTGCTTCTCTCCGTTGAGAAACGCTGGTTACCCGTTTCTGGCGTCCTGAGCTGCGGTGATGTAAATATAAAGGATGACCGTTATTTTGTCGACGAAGCGAAGTTGACCCATGCGCGAACCCAAACAGGAACGAGCAGTCAGGACCCGGGCGATCATTCTGCGAGCCGCGGCCGAGGTCTTCGACGAACTCGGCTTCAGCGGCGCCAACATCCGTGAGATCACTCACCGCGCCGGGATCACCCAGGGCGCCATGTACTTCCACTTCAAGTCGAAGGAGGACCTGGCGCGGGCCCTGATGAAGGCCCAGCCGAGCACTGTGCTTCCGCACACGGCGACCAGCGGACTCCAGGGACTGGTCGACCTGACCCTCGTCTGGTCCCACCAGTTGCGCCAGGACGTGCTCCTGCGCGCGGGCGTACGCCTCACCGGGGAGCAGAACAGCTTCGGCGTGCACGACGCCACCCCCTACCGGGAGTGGGCCGAGGTGCTGGCGGAGCGCCTGCGGGAGGCCCGCGCACAGGGCGAACTGGCCGACCACGTCGACATCGGGTCGATGGCCGACTTCGTGGTGAGCGCCTGCACGGGTATGCAGATGTACTCCCAGGTGGCCACCGGACGGCAGGATCTGTCGGAGCGCGTGGTGGCCATGTGGCAGCACCTGCTGCCGGCGCTGTGCACCGGGGAGGCCCGGGCGTCGATCGACGCCAGCGCGTCCCGGGCGGAGGCCCTCACCCACAGCGGTGTTCCCGTGGGTGAACGCATCGCGCCCAGCGTGCTCGCGTCGAGAGGGCGCTGAGGCGTCGGCGATCCCGGTAGCGCCGACACCCCGGGGCCTGCCGCACCGGGCCCCGCGCCGCCGGGCGCACGCAGGGACGAGCCGTCATCACTGTGGGAGCTCAACGGTATTCGATAAAAAAATCGATCGTTCTGTATTATTCTTGGGGCGTGACGGCCACCGCCACCCAGCGCGCCGACCGTCACCCGGTCCCGGCCACTTCCGCCCAGGAACGGCCGCCGACGTCGACCCGGACCACTCAGGCACTCGCGTTCGCACACGAAGTGAGGGAGTTCCATGGCGGGCAGACCCACACCCCAGGGGCGGGCGACGGAACTGGCCCCGGGCCGGGCTCCGTTGGACATCAAGATCCTCGGTCCGTTGCGGGTCACCGTGGGCGGCATGGCCGTCCAACCACCCGACGTGGCGTCCTGGCGTCTGCTGGCGCTGTTCGTGGTACACGCGGACCACGTGGTGCCCACCCACGTGATGACGGAGGAACTGTGGCCCGACGGCCCGCCACCCGGGGCCGAGTCCGAACTGCACCGGCGGATCAGCGACCTGCGGGACCGGCTGGCACGGGCCGACGAGAGCGTCCCGCGCCATGACGGTCCGGTGTCTTCCCGGGGCGCCACCGGCACCCGGCTGACCGCGGCCCCGGGCGGGTACCGGCTCGACTGCGCGCACGCCACCGTGGACGTACGGCAGTTCTGGCGCGACTCGGGCGCGGGTTTCCGCGCCCTGGCGGCCGACGACGTGGGGACCGCCGCGCACCGGCTCGGGTCCGCGCTGCGCCTGTGGACGGGGGACGCGCTGGCGAACGTACCGCTCGGGCCCCGGCTGCGCCGGGAGGCCGCACAGCTGGCGGCGGCTCGGGCGCGAGCCGCCGAACAGTGGTGGGAGGCCGAACAGCGGCTCGGCCGCCGTGAGCAGGCCGCGGAGCTGGTGGGCGCCACCGCCCAGGCCAGCGGGCGCGAAGGGTTCTCCACCGCTGCCTCCCCCGCCGGGCCGCACCACGGGGCGCTCGGCGCGGAGGCCGTCGAGATGTTCGAGTGGGTGCGCAACACCAGGCACCTGCCCTGGTGGGGAACGCCCGACGGCCCGTCCCGCGCGCCCCTCGCGGCGGCCGGGGCGCGGGAGGAGTGGCGGCTGACCACACGATGACCTGACCGGACGACGCGCGGGGGTTGGGTCCGCCGGGCGCTGTCATTCATCGGCCTACCGGGGGAAGGTTCCGTGCCGCACCGCACGCTGACACAGGATCACGTACTCAGTCTGCTGGGTCTCCTCGCCGAGGAGGCCGCTCCCGCCCGGTTCGAGGAGGTCCTCCAACGGGCACGCCAGGACGAGACCGCCGAGCCCCCCGGCTACCTCGACCACGTCGGCGACCTGGCACTGCGGGTCCGCGCGCTGATAGGCGACCAGCGGCGGCGCGAGGCCGAACTCACGGCCCTCGTCGACGCCGCGCGTGAGCTGTCCGCCCAGGGCGACCTGGCTGGGCTGCTGGACATCCTCACCAAGAAGGCCCGCAGCCTGCTGGGCCTGTCCATCGCCTACGTGAGCCTGCGCGACGGCCCACAGGCGTCGACCGTACGCGCCTCGGACGGCGAGACCACCGCGAGCAACGTCGGACGCGTCACCCCCAACCGGTACGGGATAGCGGGGCTGATCCACCAGAAGAAGACCGCGGTGTGGACCGCCGACTACCTGGAGGACGACCGGTTCGCGCATGACGACGCCATCGACTCCTTCGTACGGACCGAAGGGCTGCGGGCCGTACTGGGCGTACCGCTGCGCCGTGGTGACGTCGTCTTCGGGGTGCTCTTCGGCGCGGACCGCAGGGTGCGCCACTTCACGCCCGGCGAGGTGAGTCTGCTGTTCTCGCTGGCCGACCTGGCGGCCGGACCCATCGAGCGGACCCAGCTGCTCGCCGGGGCCCACGCCGAGGTCAGCGACCTGGAGCGGGACCGGTCGCGGTTCCGGACGGCGCTGACCTCGCTGCGCCACATGCTCGACGTCCACCACCGCGCCTTCGACCTGGTGCTCGGCGGATGCGACATGCGGGCCCTGATGACGGCCGTCTCCCTCGCCCTCGACGGCGCGGTGGTACTGCGCGACTCGGGCGGGCACACCGTGGCGTCGAGCGGCGAGATACCGGGCCTGCCTCCGGCGGTCGCGGACACCGCGGCCCTGGAGGCGCACACGCGTGGCGAACCCGTCCGGCACGCCGACAACACCTGGACGGTGCCTCTGGTCGCCGCCGACGAGAACCTCGGCGTCCTGACCGTGCGGCCGGAGCTGCCCCTCGTCGACGACGACGCGCCTCTGCTGCGGCTGGTCGCGCAGACCATCACCGTCGCGGTGCTGCTGCAACGCGGCGCCGTGGACGGCCCCGGGAAGGACGACCTGCTCGACGACGTGCTCGCCGAGCCGGCGCACCCCCACCGGTTCGCCCAGCGGGCCCGGCGGCTCGCGGTGGACCCGGACGCCCCGCACGTGCTGGTGGTGGCCCGCCCCGAGGGCGCGGAACTGGGCCGGGCCACGGTCTGGGCCTCGTCGTACGCCAGCCGTCTGTCGGGGCTGAAGACCGTGCGCGACGGCTGTGTGGTGCTGCTGTTACCCGGCGAGGACGCCGCAGCCGCCGCGCGCAAGGTCTCCTCGGCGCTGTCACCGCTGCTGGACCGCCCGGTCTCCGTGGCGTCGGCGGGCCCGGCGCCGGGGACAGCCGCGGTTCCGGGCCTGTACCGGGAGGCGATGCGGACCCTGGACGCGCTGACCCTCCTGCACGGACCGGGCGCCACGGCCGCCACCTCCGACCTGGGCTTCCTGGGACTGCTGCTCTCTGACGACCATGACGTCGACGGCTTCGTCCGATCGACCATCGGACGAATCCTCGACTACGACGACAACACCCCCGGGGAACTGGTCAAGACCCTCCAGGTGTACTTCGACTCGGGCAACAACCAGCGGCTCGCGGCGGACCTGCTGCATGTGCACCCCAACACCGTGGCCCGGCGCCTGGAGAGGGTGACACAGCTGCTCGGCGACGACTGGCAGCGCCCGCACCAACGCCTCCAGATCCAGCTGGCCCTGTTGGTCCATCGCGCCCGCACGGCCCTGGCGAGGCCGTCTACCGGGCGCCGCTGACCGGCCCGACCGGCGACCGTTCCCCGCCCCCGGTCCCGTCCGCGACGCCAGCGGGCCGTCCCGTACGGCGCCGTCCTCCGCGGCGGATCCGGCCGGGGCTCCGCGCTGCCGTGCGCGTCCACGTGGACGGACTTGACGCACGGGGAGCCGACTTGACGCAAAGCCACGTCAGCCGTTGGTGACGGTGCCCGGGCCGTTGACGATCGGAGTGTCGAGTGGGCCCGGCGGCGCCGTCCCGCGCCGCCGCCCGCGGGCGGCCCCGCCATCGGGGCGGACAGCGGGGCCGCCCGCACCCGTTCCGCGGGGCCGCACCCACGCACCGCACGTCCCGCGTCCGGCCGCCGACGGCAGCACACCGCTCACCGTCAGTCAGGGAGACCTCAGTGGACCACACTCAGCTTGGAATACGGCACAAAGCCGCGCAGCAGCAGCCCGCGTGGGAGGACAGCGAGCAGATCGACCTGGTGCGCACGGAACTCAGTATCCGTCCCCCGCTGGTCGCCGCTGACGACATCCACACCCTGCGCGCCCACCTGGCCCGGGTCGCCGCGGGCGAGGCCCACGTCATCCAGTGCGGGGACTGCGCCGAGGACCCGGCCGAGAGCACGGCGGCCCAGGTGCACCGCAAGACCGCCGTGCTGGACCTGTTGGCGGGCGCGCTCAAGATGATCACGCACAAGCCGGTGCTGCGCGTCGGACGCATCGCGGGCCAGTTCGCCAAGCCCCGCTCCCAGCCCACCGAGGTGGTGGACGGCCGGGAACTCCCCGTCTACCGGGGCCACTTGGTCAACTCCCCCGATCCGGACCCCGAGCAGCGCCGCCCGGACCCGCTGCGGCTGCTCACCGGCTACATGGCGGCCAGTGAGATCACCCGGCACCTGGGCTGGGACGCGACGCGTCCGGCACACCCGGAGCCGCGGGTGTGGACCAGCCATGAGGCCCTGCTGCTGGACTACGAACTGCCCCTGGTCCGCAAGGGCGACGACGGTCGCCGACTGCTGGCCTCCACGCACTTCCCCTGGATCGGCGAGCGCACCCGCCAGGCGGACGGCGCGCACGTGGCGCTGCTCGCCGAGGTCGCGAACCCGGTCGCGTGCAAGGTCGGCCCGGCAGTGAGCGAGGACGAGCTGCTGGGGCTGTGCCGCCTGCTCGACCCGCAGCGGGAGCCCGGTCGGCTCACCCTGATCGCCCGGATGGGCGCCCGGACGGTCAGCGAACGGCTGTCGGCCCTGGTTCGCGCCGTACGGGCCGCCGGGTTCCCGGTGATCTGGCTGTGCGACCCCATGCACGGCAACACCGTCAAGACGCCCACGGGCCACAAGACCCGGTTCCTGGAGTCCATCGAGCGGGAGGTGCGGGCCTTCCGGTACGCGGTGGCGGAAGCCGGCGGGGTGGCGGGCGGTCTGCACCTGGAGACCACTCCGGACGATGTCACCGAGTGCACCCAGTCCGTGGAGACCGCACACCGGGTGCCCGACTGCTACACCACCCTCTGCGATCCGCGGCTCAACCCGAGCCAGGCCATCTCGGTAGTCACCGCCTGGCAGTCCTGAGTCCCGGTTCCGCTCCCCCAGCGTCCCCTCGCCCCGGCCGGGGCGACACACCACGGAGGTCGAAGGATGCACGGCAAGGTCGCGCTCGTCACCGGAGCGGCGGGCGGCATCGGAGCCGCCACGGTCCGCGCGCTCGCGTCACGCGGCGTTCGGGTCGCGGCGGTCGACCGCGACGGGCAGGGTCTGCGCGAGCAGGCCGGGAAACTGGCCGCGGACGGGCTCACCGCCACCCCCTTCCCGCTCGACGTCACCGAGGCCCGCGAGGTGGAGGCGGCGGTCAGCCGGATCGAGGACGGACTCGGCCCGGTGGAGTACCTCGTCAACGCCGCGGGCGTGCTGCGGCTGGGGACGGCGACCGGCTACGAGGACGCGGACTGGCAGACCACGTTCGCGGTCAACGTCGACGGTGTCTTCCACGTGTCCCGGGCGGTGGTGCGGCGCATGGTACCCCGGGCGTCCGGCGCCCTCGTCACGGTGGCGTCCAACGCCGCGGTGACACCGCGCGTCGGCATGGCCGCCTACGCCGCGTCCAAGGCGGCGGCCGCCATGTTCACCAAGTCGCTCGGTCTGGAAGTGGCACGGCACAACATCCGGTGCAACGTGGTCCAGCCCGGGTCGACCGACACCCCGATGCTGCGCGCCATGTGGGGGCCCGACGACGGCGCCGCCCGCGCCACCGTGGAGGGCGACCCCGCCGCCTTCCGCGTGGGCATCCCGCTCGGCCGGGTGGCTCAGCCGGAGCAGGTGGCCGAGGCTGCGGTGTTCCTGCTCTCCGACGAGGCGGCCCAGATCACGCTCCACTCCCTGACGGTGGACGGCGGCGCGTCGCTGGGCGCCTAGCTGTCTTGCCCTGTGAGGTTCGGGACGCGGCTGACGGGTGGGTGGCCGCCGAGTGCGGTGTGGCAGCGGTGGTGGTAGGTGTGCCGCAGACGCGGGGCGGGCGGGGCGGCCTGCCGCCCCGCCCGCCCCGCGTTCGCCTGCGGGTCGCAGCCCGCGCGGCTCTCAGGCCGGGAGCCAGTCGACGTCGTCCCAGAAGCGCAGTTGGCGCAGCTTGGACGGGGCCGCGACGCGGGCCACGCCGGGCCCACCGAGCACCAGCGCGCTGGGGCTGCCGGGGCGGTACTCGGGCCAGCGCGGGGTGTGCGGGCTGCCGGGCTCGGCACCCCGGGCGAAGGAGGCCACGAGGTCGACGAAGGCGTCCGAGACCCGTCGCTCCAGAGGGCTGTCGCCGAACTGGTCCACGAAGGCCGGGTGGGCGTGCGAGCCGAACAGGAACTTCGAGGTGGCGTCGTGCGGGGTGCCGAAGTGGGGCGGGCGGACGGGGTGGGCGAACTCCATCACGTACTGCGACGAGGTGCCCTGGCGTGCGTGCCGCTCGGCCAGCCGCACGATCTGGTAGCGGAAGACCGCGTCGCCCCAGATCTCCGTCCACAGCGAGAGCGGGTCGGCGGGCCGCTCCTCCTCCGCGGCGGCGTCCCGGTAGGCGCGCAGACAGGCGTCGGGGAGGTGGTCGTCGACGTGCGGGGCGCACTTGAGCATCACGTCGCGGACGGCGGCGCGCAGTTCGTCCTCGGTGCGGGGCGCTGGCGGGGCGGGCGGGAACGAGACGCTGTGCGGGTCGGTGAAGAACGAGCCCTCGGTGCGGTTGTGCACGGACATCACGGGCACCGTCGGCGGCGACGGCTCCGGTGCCACCCCCGTGGCCGGGTCCACCACCGGGCCGCGGTACTCCCGTCCACTGCTGAGCGGGCGCCGCTCGGGCGGCCCGTCGAACAGGGCCGTCCACGCCCGTTGCAGGACGGCCGCGGGCACGGTCCGCAGTCCGGGCACGGTCGTGCCCAGGTCGGCGGCGAGACGCTCGTACGCCGACGCGGCGTCCTGCGGGGTGAGCGACAGCGCCGGGGCCCAGGGACGGCTGGCGCTGATGGCGATGAGTCGGCGGGCGATGCCGCGGGTGCCCTCGGCACCGACCAGCAGACGGGCGGTGACCGCGCCCGCGGAGGTGCCGCACAGGGTGATGTTGCCCGGGTCGCCGCCGAACGCCTCGGCGTTGTCCCGTGCCCACCGCAGCAGCGCGGCCTGGTCCTGAAGGCCCCAGTTGGCGGTGAGTCCGGTGGCGGGGTCGGCGAGTTCCTCGTGCAGTCCCCAGCCGAAGGCCCCGAGCCGGTAGTTGAAGTTGACGACGACGAGCCCGCCCAGCGCGGCTGGCTTGGCCCCGTCGAAGGTGGGGACGCTGCCGGCGCCGACCTGCCAGCCGCCGCCGTGGACGTAGACCAGGACTGGCAGGCGTCCGGCCGGGTCCGGCGTCCAGACGTTGGCGTACAGCGCGTCCTCCGCGCTGCCGGGGTCTCCGGGCTGGAGGAAGGCCGGGGCGAAGGAGGTGGCGTCGCGGACGCCGGTCCAGGGACGCGCCGGGCGCGGGGAGGCGAAGCGCAGGGCGCCGACGCAGGGTTCGGCGTACGGGATGCCGCGGAAGACGCACAGCGGGCGCCCTCGGTAGGGCTCCGTGGTCCCGCGGACCAGACCGGTTCGGGTGCGCACCAGTGGGCCGGGCCGGGGGGCGAGAGGGGCGGCCGGCGCGTCGGGGGTCAGGCCGGATGTCATGGTTCGGGCACTCCTCGGAGGTAGGGGACGGTGGGCAGGCGTCCGGCGTGCGAGGGGCCCCGGCGTCGCCGGGGCCCGGAGGTCCGGTGGGTGGGTTCCGCCCGTGCCGTGCCACCCGCCCCGGCGGCACGCCGGCCGCCCGGCGGGCGTGGCAGCCACCCGGCGGGCGTGGGAGGGCGCCGTCACCTCGGGGCCGCGGCGCGCCGGGCCGGTCCGGCGCGGCGGTGGTCAGCCCGCCAGCAACAGGGAGCGGGCCTCGGCGAACAGCTCGTACTGCCGGTAGGGGTCGTCGTCATCCGCGCCGGAGGGGACCAGGACGAACCGCCGTGCGCCGGCCTCGGCGTACTCCCGCAGGCGTTCGGCCACCTGGCGGGGGGTGCCGCCGAGGCCGATCTCGCTGGCCGCCGCGCGGTCCAGGCCGTACTTGGCGCCGAGCCGGTCGGCGACCACGGCCGACGCGGTGGCCGCGGCACCGGCGCGCTCGGTCATGCGCAGGAACACGTAGATGCCGACCGGCGGCGCGGGTACGCCGCGCTCAGCCGCGATCCGCTCCAGCTGGTCCGCGTCCTGCGCGAGCCGCTTGGGCGACTTCAGGGACGCCAGCCAGCCCTGGCCGTGGGTCACGGCGCGCAGCAGGGCGCTCCCGGAGCCGCCCCCGATCCAGACGGGCGGCATGGCGACGGCCGGAGCGAGGGTCGCCGTGGGCCGTCCGGGCAGGTCGGTCAGAGCGGTGGGTTCACCGGCGAGCAGACCGGGCAGCAGGCCCAGCAACTCCTCGGTGCGTCTGCCGCGCCCCTGCGGCGGAACCCCGGCCGCTGCCCACTCGGCCCGGTCCCCGCTCCCCACGCCGACGCCCAGGACGACCCGGCCGCGGGAGAGGTGCTGGAGGGTGCCGATCTGTTTGGCGGCCCATGCCGCGGAGCGCAGGGCGAGCAGCATGACGCCGTAGCCGACCTCCACGCGCTCGGTGGCCGCCGCCGCGGTGGCCAGCACCAGGGACGGGTCGAGGACGGGGAAGCCCGCGCTCAGCCGGTCCCCGACCCACACGGAGTCCAGTCCGAGCAGTTCGGCGTGCCGGGCTACCCGGCCGAGGTCGGGGTTGGTGCGCTCCCCCGCGATCGAGTTGACGGGCAGTTGGACGCCCACGTGGTAGGTCATGCCGGGCCCCGCTTCCCCAGCGTCAGGACGGCACCGAGCTCCTGTTCCAGTCGGCCGAGGTCCTCCTCGTGGCCGTGGGCGGCGATGTGTCCGTCCGGGCGCACCAGGTGGTAGCCGGGCCGACGACAGCCGACGGCCGCGGCGGCGGTCCCGCCAGGCAGGGTGACCACGCGGAGCCGCGGTCGCCGGGCCACGATGTGGTCGATCTCGGCACGCCAGCCACCGGGACAGCGGGAGCTCTCGGTGACCACGAGCGTCCAGGCGGTGCGGTCGGTGCCGGGGCCCGCGAGCTGGTGGGCGAGGGCGTGCTCGCGCGGGAAGAGGGCGCCGACCCCGACGCCTCCGGGCAGCCGGGCGAGCCGCTGGCAGGGCGACCAGCCGGAGGGCAGTTGTGTGGCGCGTCGCGGGAGGTAGCGCTGACGGCGCCCGGCCAGGACGGGGGCGTAGAGGCGGGCCACCGCGCCGGTGCGGTCGGCGAGCCGGAAACCGGCGTCGCGCGCCCACGTCCTGGCGCGGCCCCTCACCATCCACGCCTTGGTGTGCAGGTCGGTGTCGCGGACGCTGCGCCGGGTGGCCTCGGCCCGCTCCGGTCCGTAGCTGGCCAGCAGGGAGGCGGGCGAGTCACCCCGGATCACGGCGGCGAGTTTCCATCCGAGGTTGTGCGCGTCCTGGAGTCCGTTGTTCATTCCCTGGCCGCCGGCGGGGCTGTGCACGTGGGCGGCGTCCCCGATCAGGAAGACCCTGCCGAGCTGGAAGTCGGCGGCCAGCCGGGCGTGCACGCGGAAGACGGTGGTCCACACGGGTTCTTCGACGCGCACGCCGCGCGGGCCGCGTTCGTCCACGATGTCCTGCATCATGGCCACGCCCGCCGTCCGGGAGCCCCGGGGGAGCACGGAGAGGAAGCGGAAGACGCCGTCCGGCTGCGGTACGACCGCCAGGGTGCCCGTCGGGTCCTGGTAGTAGAGGATCTCCTCCGGGTCCAGGTTCCCGCGTACCCTGGCGTCGACCAGGGCGAACTCCAGACCGTAGGTGGACCCCTCGAAGCCGATGCCCAGTTGGCCGCGGACCGCGCTGCCGGCGCCGTCCGCGCCGACGACGTAGGGCACGCTGGCCCGTTCGATGACGCCGTCGGGTCCTTCGAGGACGGCGGTGACGTGGGGGCTGGCCTCGATGTCACCGGTGTAGTCGACATCCTCCAGGCACAGCAGCCGCACGCCGCGCTCCACCTTGCCGCCCAGTTCCTCCAGGCGTGCGGTGAGGATCCGCTCGGTCTCGTACTGCGGCAGCACGCGGGCGGCGTGCTGCCGCGGGATGTGGAAGGAGGCGAGGTGGTTACGGTCGGAGAAGTAGCTGAGGGTGCGGATGGTGCTCGACACGGCGAACACCGCGTCGCGCAGTCCCTGGTCCTCCAGGATGTCCATCGCCCGCGGGTAGATGGACAGCGCCCGGGGCACGCGCATCGGCTCGGGGCTCCGGTCGACGATCCGGACGCGGATCCCGCGGTTGAGCAGTTCGCAGGCCAGGAGGAGGCCGGACGGCCCTGCTCCGACCACGAGGACGTCGAAAACCGTATCGGAGTGTGTACCGCTCTTCATCGCCTTCCACTTTCTGGGTCGGTGGCTCGACTGGAGGCCCGCGGGGGCCCAACGGTCCGTCAGGCCCCGTCGGCGGGCATCGGGGGCAGGTGGGGCAGCCGGTCCAGCTCGATGCCGAACCAGCGTCGGCACGCGGCGGGGAAGGCGTCGTCATCGAGCACCTCGCGGACCTGCCGGCCGTCCTCGGTGCGGGAGAGCGTGCGGTCCAGCAGGGAGACGCGGCCGTCAGCGGTGACGATGGAGGCCCAGACCGATCCGCCGGTGACCGGGGAGTCGGGGGAGGTGCAGTACCACCAGAGGGTGGGGACGAAGTCCTCGACGTCACGTTCGCGGGTCTCGAGCCGGATCCGGGGGACGCCGTCGTGGACGATCGCCACGTCGCCGTGGTCTCCGTCGACGATCCGGTACTCGCCGTTGTCGTCCTTCTGGGGCTCGCGGTCCCTGAGCCGGAGCGGGCCGCGGCTGGCCCAGCGGAAGCCCACGTCGACCAGCCAGGGCTCGCCCTCGATGGTCACCCGGAGCATCATGTGCCCGCCGTGCACTCCGAGCAGCGGCTCCTTGCCGTTGTGCAGGGTGCGCGCCGGGAGCAGATCGACGGTGAAGCCGAGGCTGCGCAGGAGTACGGCGAAGGCGGTGTTCAGTTCGTAGCAGCCGCCCCCGCGCCGCCGGTCCACTATCTTCTCCAGTACCTCCTCGCCCATCTTCACGGGTACGCCGAGGTTGAAGTCGATCGTCTCGAAGGGCACCGACCTCAGATGGCGTTCCTGCAGGTGGGTGAGCGTCTTCAGGTCGGCCCGTTCGGGACGTTCGGCCCCGATGCGCCGCAGGTACGCGTCCACGTCGACCACGTGCGTCCTCCGCTCTCTCGTGTCCTGTGCCGCGCTTGGCGGCGTCACCACTCGACCAGGGCGTATCCGAAGGAGAAGCCGCCGCCGAACGCGCTGAGCAGCACCTTCTCGCCGGGCCGCAGGGCGCCTTCGCGCACTGCCGCGTCGAGCGTTACGGGGATGGAGGCGGCACCGGTGTTGCCGTACTCGTCCACCGTGGTGTGTAGGCGGGCCAGCGGGAAGCCGAGTTCCTTCTCCAGTTCGCCGAGCATCACCCCGTTGCCCTGGTGCGGGATGACGTGGGCGATCTCCTCCTTGCCGACGCCGGCCTCGTCGAGGAAGGCGAAGAGGGTCTCCGGGAGTTTCTCGGACACGATCTCCTTGACGCCGCGTCCGTTCATCACGAAGTGGTGGAGCCCGGCCGCGACGGTCGCGGACGTCACGCCGAGTCGGGTGCCGCCGGCCGGCACGCCGACCAGGTCGTGGCCCTCGCTGTGGGTGAGCAGCCGGGTCGCGGTCAGTCGCCGTCCGTCGCGCACGGGGCCGAGGACCACCGCCCCGGCCCCGTCGCCGAACAGGACCCGGGTGCGTCGGTCGGTGGGGTCGGTGATCCGGCTGTAGAGGTCGGCGCCGATGACGAGGGCGTGCCCGCCGCCGGTGGCGACCATCCGCTGGGCGGTGGCGAGCGCGTAGACGAAGCCGCTGCACACCGCGTTGAGGTCGAAGGCGGCGGCCGTGCTGGGGGCGTCGAGCAGATGGGCGACGAGCGCGGCCGTCGGCGGCTGCGGGGAGTCCGGGGTCGAGGTGGCCACGATGATCAGCGACAGGTCGTCGACCGGGACGCCCGCGTCGTCCAGCGCGCCCCGGGCCGCGGCTGCCGCCAGGTCGGACGTGGCCTCGTCGTCCTTCGCGAAGCGGCGTCGGTGAATGCCGGTCTTGCGGACGACCCACTCGTCGGTGACCCCCGCCAGCGGCCCGAGATCGTCGTTGGTGACCACGCGGGACGGCAGGTGAGCACCGGTTCCCAGGATCCCCACCGGTATCGGGGGTGTCCCGGCCCGGCCTGCGACTGCAACGTTCATCTGAGGCTCCCTCGGCGGTTTTCCTCTTCTGCGTCGTTATCATCAGCCGCTGTTCAGGTCCCGCTCAACGGTCTCCGAGGGAATCCGTCAGGTCGGCTCTTTCCCTCTGGCGGAAAAAGGAAAAGGCCGCTCTCCCGGGACGGGAAAAGCAGCCCACACGGCTAGGCAAAAGCCCGCATTCGATAGGTGACCGACCACGCGCCGGACCTCGCCCGGCCCGTGTCGTCCCGGATTCCGGGACCGACGTGACGGGGGATTTCTACGCCGGTCCCGGAAGTCTCCGCCGCTCCTCGGGCCCTCGGTCAGACCAGGAGGATGCGAGCCGCCAGCGCGTCGATGAGGTCGTTGAGCAACGACAGCGTCATCGGGTCGGTGACGTCACCCTCGGCGTTCACCCGCTCGTGGCAGTGGAACACGGCGACCTCGGGCTTGGCCAGGACATCGGCACCGATGGAGGCCAGGATCTGGCGCAGCGCGAGCTGGCCGCGGGACGACCCGAACGCCCCTGGCGAGGCGCCCGCGATGGCGATGGGCTTGCCCACCAGGATGCCGCCCGCGGGCTGGGTGCTGGTCCAGTCGAGGGCGTTCTTCAGCGCGGCCGGGACGGAGGCGTTGTGCTCCGGCGTGACGATGAACAGCCCCGCCGCCTCCGCCACGCGACGCCGCAATTCCACCACTTCACGCGGAGGATCGTCATGGTCGTGGTCCTGGTTGTACATCGGCAGCCGAGCGAGATCCTCGTAGATCTCGATGGTCGCCTTCCCGGAATTGTGCTTGACGGCGGCCTTCAACAGAGCCGTGTTGTAGGACTGCGCCCGCAGGCTTCCCGATAAGGCGAGAATGGTTCCCCGGTTTCCCTGGGCCATGGCAATTACCGTCCCTTGACGTGTGGTGCTGGAAGGGGGTGCGCGCCGCGGGTGGCGTGGGGCCGCCTCCCGCTCTAAGCTCCGTATCCATATCCGAACACCCCTGGTATCTGACTGTCAAGTCTCTTACCGTTCAGATACACACCGAGGAGACTCCATGACAGACGCAGTGGACGCCATCCGGGATCTGTGGCGCGCGGAACGCCCCGACCTCGACACCTGGCCGACGGGCATCGTGGGCCGTGTGCAACGGCTGAGCCGGATCCTGGAACGGGAGCTGCGGTTCTTCGACTCCCGGCACGGGCTGGAGGCAGGCGAGTTCGACGTGCTCACCACGCTGCGCAGGTCGGGCCCGCCCTACCGCATGACGGCGGGCGCCTTCCTCAAGGCGTCCATGGTCACCTCGGGGGCGGTCACCAAGCGCATCGACCGCATGGAGGCGAGGGGCCTGGTGGAGCGGGTACGCCCCGCGGGCGGCGACCGGCGCTCGGTGCAGATCCAGCTCACGGACAAGGGCATGGAGATGGTCGACGAGCTGTTCCCGCTGCACCTGGAGAACGAGAGCCAACTGGTCTCCGCCCTCAGCCGCGAGGAGTGCGAGGAACTCTCCCGCCTGCTGCGCCGCCTCCTGGAGTCCTTCGGGGACTCGTCACTGAACTGAGTCACCCTCCCCCGCCTGGAGGAGGGCGACGCGGACCGTACGGCGGCCCACGCGCCGCCGGGTCGGTTCCGCCGGGCGGTCGGCGACCCGTCAGGCCGTGGCCGGACCAGCGCCGTACAGCCGCAGGAAGGTGTCCACCCCGTCGACCACGATGCCGGTGGTCTCGGACTCGGGCAAGGTCAGCGCCCCGTAGAACGTCCGCTGGTTGACGTCCGTGACGGTCAGCAGATTGAAGTGGTTGGCGGCCCGCTCCGCGTCATCGAGGACGAGCAGGCCGAGGTCGGCGATCCGCCGCAGGTAGGGCGCGAGCTTCTTGTGGGAGGAGAGCGGCCCGACCTCCTTCCACACCTCCAGCACGTCGGGCGGAATACGGGTCACCTCGGCCTCGATGGTGCGCACCAGAGCGAAGTGGTCGGGGAACCTGGTGACCGCGGTGACCCGCTCCAGCCCGAAGCCGATGAGGTCCTCCCGCAGGTCGACGATCTTGCGGAGATGGCGTTCGAGGATCTCCCCGACAGCCTCGGTGACCTGCTGGGCGCCCTCCAGGGCGACCGTCTGGAAGAGCTGTTCCTTGTCGGTGAAGTGGTTGTAGATGGTCCGCTTGGACACCCCGGCCTCGACGGCGATGACGTCCACGCTGGCGCGGGAGTACCCCTCCCGGCCGAAGACGGCCCGCGCCGCCCGCGTGATGGCACGCCGCTTGTCCGGCATCCCCCGGCGCACACCCGTCGGCGCCGTCCCCGCGCCCGTGCCCATGCTCATGGCAGTCCTTCCCCGCGCCCGCGTTCCGCGCAGCCTACCCGGGTCCCCGCATCCCTCCCCCGTTCCACGGGAGAGCGCCGACTCCGGACGCGGTCTGATGGCCGAGACTGAGATTGCACTGTTCAGTGCAATGGGTACTCTACACGGTGTAGTTCATTTTGAACCGCACTCCGTGCCCCGAGGAGGCACCCATGCACCGCTCGTTACCCGAGAGGCCCGGCGCCCACGGCCGTACGCCGTCGCGCCCCGGCCCCGGCCGCGCCAGGACGGGGGCCTCCGACGGCGCGGCGATATCCGCGATTGCCCTGGGCCTGCTGGCCACCCCGACCGCACTGAGCGCCAACGCCACCACGATGACGCTGCCCGACATCGCCCGGGACATCGGCGTGTCCGTGAGCACGGCGACCTGGCTCGCCACCGTCTTCGGCCTGGCCGTGGCGGTGAGCACCCCGCTGACGGCGGCCCTGCTGCGCCACCGGGGCGTGCGGGTCGCCGTGCTGACGAGCGCCGCCCTGGTCGCCGTCGGCACGCTGACC
Source organism: Streptomyces sp. NPDC006997 (assembly GCF_040635175.1). NCBI lineage: Bacteria > Bacillati > Actinomycetota > Actinomycetes > Kitasatosporales > Streptomycetaceae > Streptomyces > Streptomyces sp. NPDC006997. Next base: position 134,560 of record NZ_JBEYHH010000020.1, on the reverse strand, counting down.
GTCGCCCTGGCGGAGTCGATGCCGGGACTGCTGGCCGGCCGCGCGGCCCAGGCCCTCGGCGGCAGCGGCTTCGTCACCACCGCCATCACCCTCGCCGGGACCCCGCGCCGGATGGCCGTGATCACGGCGGGCAGCGGCATGTGCGGGGCGCTCGGCCCGCTTTCCGGCTCGCTGCTCACCGACGGCCTGTCCTGGCACGTCGCCCTCGCGCTCTCGGCCGTCGCCCTGCTCGCCGTCCCGCACGTCGCCCGCCGGGCGCCGACCCCCCGGCCGCGGACGGACGGCACCGCCTTCGACGGTGTGGGCGCCGCCCTGTCGGTCGCGCTGATCTGCTCCCTGGTACTGCTGGCCCGCTTCCCCGTCCCGGCGCTGACCGGCACGGCGGTACTGGGCGCCACCCTGGCCCTGTGGGTACGGCGCCGACCGGACGGCTTCCTTCCGGTCGCGGTGCTGCGCTCCCCCGTCTTCCTCCCCGTCGCCGGGGTCGTGTGCGCCCTGTCGACGGCGTACTTCGCGATCCTGTACACCGTGCCGCGGCTCCTGGAGGACGACGCGGGCTGGGACGCCGTCGACATCGGGGTGGGCAGCCTGGTCGCCCTGCTGGTCGGCTCCGCGGCCTCGTGGGGGATGGCCGCGCACGCCCACCGCATGGGCCGCTCGGCGGCGTTGGCGGTGCTCCTCACGCTGGGTGTGCTGGCCCCGGTGACCGCGGCCGCAGGGTCGGCGCCGGGACCGTGGCTCGCCGCGGCCGGGGTCGCGGTGTTCGTCGCGGCCTCCGGGCAGGCCATCCTGGCGCTGGTGGCGGGCGGCGCGGTGCCGGAGCGGCAGCGCACCACCGCGCTCGGCCTGTTCACCCTCTGCTACCAGCTCGGCGGCGCCTTCGGTCCCGCCATCGCCGCCCTGTTGCTGGCCTGATCCGACGGCCGCGGGCCCGCGCCGATGACATCCGGCAGCTCGGGCGACCGGTCCCCGGCTCCTGCCTCCCCGTACGTCCCCGTGCCACCACCCGGCTCCTCGCGGGTGGTGGCACGGCTACACCCGCGACGCCTCCGGGCCGCCCGCGGGGCCGACGGCCGCTGTGTCCGGCGCCACAGCGGATCCGCCGGACGGTGGGCCGCCCACCATTCCCCGCGCCGGACGGGTGGACGGAGTCCCTCCACTCACGCGGCGGCGGCCCCAAGAGTGGCGTGGAGTCGCCGCGAACCGAGGAGGGACCGGATGAGCACCATGCCGTTCATGGACACCGCCGTGGACGGGCGCGGGCGCAGACAACCGTCCGCTCCGCCCCAGGACGAGGTGGCGCGCGAACTGTGCGCCGCGGTGTTCGGCTCACTGCCCCGACGGGACCAACGCCACCGGGCCGAGCAGTACGTGCGCGGTCTGCTGTGCACCCCCGGCCGCAAGTCCATCCGCAACATCACCGCGCACCTCGGCGGTGACGCGGCGGCCGAGCAGCGCCTCCAGCACTTCATCACCAGCTCCACCTGGGACTGGCGTCCGGTGCGGGCCGCGCTCGTCGCATGGCTGCAAGCGGCGCACACGCTGTCGACCTGGGTGGTGCAGCCCTTGCCCATACCCAAGACCGGGGAGCGCTCGGTGGGCGTGGGCCGCCGCTTCGACCCCCATCTCGGCCAGATCCTCTGCGGGCAGCAGTCGTTCGGCGTCTGGTTCGTCTCCCCCGAGGTGGTCACCCCGGTGGGGTGGCGGCTGCTGCTGCCGGAGGAGACCCACGAGGACAGCGTCCTGGCCGCCGTACGGGAGACCGTGGGCACGCGCACGGCGCCCACGCGGCCCGTCGTGCTGGACGTGCGGGGCATCGACGTCAGGACGACGCTGAGCCGCCTGCCGCTGGCCGGTCTGCCAGTGGCCGCGCGGGCCGAGCCGGGCACCCGGCTGTGGGTCGCCGACCCGGCCATGCCGGGGTACGGGGCGGGCCCCCAGCCCGCCCGCGACATCCTCACCGCGGTGAAGGCCCTGCGCCGCCCCGTGGAGTGGTACGACGGCACCCTGCCCACCGATCCGCGCGTCTCCCTGGCCGCCGCGATGCCCGTGACGACGGCCGCCGGGCCCCTCTCCCGCACACCGCCCCTGCTGCTGGGCGAATGGGCGGATCCCCGCCGCGCCCCCGCGCAGTTCTGGCTCAGCAACATGCGGCTCCCCGTGCCGCCGCTGCTGCGCCTGACCAAGGAGGCGGGCCGTGTCAGCCGCGCGGCGGCGCACTACGCCCGCCAGACCGGCCTGCGGGACTTCGCCGGGCGCTCCCTGCCCGGCTGGCACCGTCACCTCACCCTCGCCTCCGTCGCCTGCGCCGTCCGGGCGCTGTCCGCCGTGCCCGACGAGGGCGCCGTGGCACGGCCCGCGGCCCTCACGGGCTGAGACGCCCGGTCTTCCCCACGGACCTGACGGACTGGCCCCGAGCCGATTGCCCGGCACCGACCCCCCTCGCAGGATCCGACACATGCCCATGGACAACACCGTGCTCAGCCCACCCGTCGCCGCCTCCGACCACCGGGACCCGCACTGGGAGACGGAGTCGTTCGATCCCGGCGCCTACCTGGCTCGCGTCGGCTACGCGGGGCCCCGCACCGCGACGGTGGCGACGCTGCACGCGCTGCACCGCGCCCACCAGACCGCCATCGCCTTCGAGAACATCGACGTGGCCCTCGGCCGGGAGGTCTCCCTCGACCTCGCCGACATCCAGCACAAGCTGGTGCGGTCCGGGAGGGGCGGCTACTGCTTCGAACAGAACCTCCTTTACGCGGCGGCGCTGGAGCACTTCGGCCTGCCCGTCACCCGGCTGCTCGCCCGAGTCCGGCAAGGCCGGTCCACGGTCCGCTACCGGGCCCACACCACCCTCCTCGTCACCGCCGAGGACCGGCTCTTCCTCACCGACGTCGGGTTCGGCGCGGAGGGCCCGCTCACCCCGTTGCCGCTGGCCGACGGAGCCACTGCCGGAAGCGGCGGCTTCCACTGGCGGCTGGTGCGCGAGGGGGACCAGTGGGTGCTCCAGACACTGCACGACGACGGCTGGTTCGACCTGTACGCGTTCCGCATGGAGCGCCACTACGCGGTGGACTTCGACGTCTCCAACTACTACACGGCGCACCACGAGCGCTCCACGTTCACCGGCAAGCTGGTCGCCATGCGCGGCGACGGCCGCGTGCAGCGGACGCTGACCAACTCGCGGCTCCTGACCCGCCACGCCGACGGAAGCGCGGAACAGGCCCACCTCACCGGCGACGAGGTGATCGACGCGCTGCGCGAGACCTTCGCCATCCGCCTGAGCGACCCCGACGCGCGGCTGCTGCGGCAGCGCCTGTCCACCACCTTCTCTTCGCCCCTGGAGGCATGATGGTGCTCCACCTGCCCGCCAGCAAGAAGCCGCTGTGGCTCGGCCTGCTCCCCGAGGAGGCCGCCGCCCGGCACCCGGGTGTCCCGGTCACCCTGGACCACGACATCGACTCGGCTCCGGAGGCCGGGCGCGAGCTGACCTTCGCGTCGCTCGCCGAACTGGTCGACGACCTGGCCGCGCGGCTGTGGGCGGCCGGGGTCCGGGCCGGTGAACACCTGGCGCTCTACAAGAGGCACAACTTCGACATCTACCTCCTGGCCTGCGCGGCTTCCCGGATCGGCGCCGTGCCCGTCCTGCTGTCCCCCGCCCTCGACGGGCCGACGGTGCAGGCCCTGCTGGACCGGCTGGAACGGCCGAACCTGCTGACGGACGAGGGCAAACTCGCCGGTGAGCTGGCCGCGCTGCCGCTCGCCAAGACGGCCGCCCGGGTGCTCGTGCCGCGCGGCGAGCACCCCGGCACCGTCTCGCTGGACTCCCTGACGGGCGCGCCGCGGCGCTCCCCGGTGCGGCTGGACGGTGACCAGCCCGCGCTGATGACCCACACCTCGGGCACCACGGGCGTTCCCAAGCTGGTCGTGCACACCGCGTTGTCGCTGCGCGGACGCTACCGGCCGCAGGAACAACTGGTCGGCCTGATCCGCCGCAAGGAGACCTACGCCGTGCACGTCTCCTTCGTGCACTCGCGGATGTACATGGCGCTGGCGGTGATGCTGGAGCACGGTATGCCGGTCGTGGTGATCGACGACGGGGAGCCGGAGCGGGTGGCCCCGCTGCTGGCACGGACCCGGCCGGGCATCATCGAGACCCACCCCAACACCTTCGTGGAGTGGGAGCGGTTGGTGGACCACCCGCTGCGCCCGCTGTCCCACGTCAAGTACTACAGCGGCACCTTCGACGCGATCCACCCGCCCACGATCCACAGGCTGCTGTCCGCCTCGCTGCGCCGCAACCCGGTGTTCTTCCAGTTCTACGGGCAGAGCGAGTGCGGTCCACTGGTCGCCCGCTGGTACACGCGGAAGAACGCGCTCCGGGCCAACGGCCGGTGTCTCGGCTACCCGCTGCCGGGCATGACGCACGTGCGGGTGGTCCCCCGGAAGGGGCGGCGCCCCTCGAAGAGGACACCCGGTTTCATCGAGGTGATGAGCGACGGGCGGGCCGTCACCTACTACGCCGAGGACGAGCGCTACCAGCAGGAGTGTGACGGCCGTTGGTGGCGTACCGGCGACGTCGGCTACCGGGACCGCCTCGGCAGGGTGCACGTGCTGGACCGCGCCGTCGACGTCATCGACAGCGTGGACTCCACGCTGGAGGTCGAGGACACCATGCTCGGCCGACTCGACGAGCTGATCGAGCTGGTCCTGGTGCCGGGCCCGGGCAACGAGCCCGTCCCGGTGGTGTGCACGAAGAACAACGTGCCGCTGGACCGGGCCCGCTGGCGGCGTGCCGTGACCGACTTCCCGCAACTCGCCGACCCGGTGCAGCTGCCGCTGTCGGAACTGCCGCGCACGGCCACGATGAAGGTCCAGCGGCTCGAACTGGCCCGTCGGCTCCGGGAACGGCTGGAACCGGCCTGACGCGGGGCCGCGAGGGGCGCACCGCGCACGGGGGCGGGCGCCAGGGGCGCCGCCCCTCCCCGCCAGCTCGCCCGCCGCCGCACGCGGACCGACGCGTGCGGCGGCGCACCGGTGACGCGCCCGGTCCGGACGGCTTCCGCGGGCGAACCGCTCGCGGGTGCCGTTCGTACCCCGCTCCGGGCCCGGCCGGAACCGGGGCCAGCGCCGTCAGGTCAGCTGTCCCCGGTAGGGCGCCCACCCCTCCGACCGGGACAACTGCCGTGAGTCCGGGACGGTCACCTCAGGCACCGCCCGGCAACCCACCGCTCGGCACGGGGCAGGGCCCCGCAGATCAGGAAACGGACGCGCACGACGGCGCGGCCCGGGCGGGCCCGTCCCCGCGTCCGCCTCAGGCGCAGGTGCGTATCCGGTCACGGAACTGTTTGGCTACCTCACCTCCGGTTATCCCCTTCTCGATGTCACCGTCCTCACATCCGGCGTCCTCGCGGGCGCGTTCCGCGTTCGGGGCGGCGCATCACTGCTGTTGGGCGACCTAGGATCCGAGGACATCCGTCACTCTCACCGGAGGTACCCGTGAAGATGCTCATCAACGTCCCCGAGACAGTGGTCGCGGACGCCCTGCGGGGCATGGCGGCGGCGCATCCCGAGTTGACCGTGGACGTGGAGAACCGGGTGATCGTACGGCGGGACGCGCCCGTCGCGGGGAAGGTCGCCCTGGTCTCGGGCGGTGGGTCGGGGCACGAGCCGTTGCACGGGGGGTTCGTGGGGCCGGGGATGCTGTCGGCGGCGTGTCCCGGTGAGGTGTTCACCTCCCCGGTGCCGGACCAGATGGTGCGGGCCGCCGCGGCGGTGGACAGCGGGGCCGGGGTGCTGTTCATCGTGAAGAACTACACCGGCGACGTGCTGAACTTCGACATGGCCGCCGAACTCGCCGAGGACGAGGGCATCCAGGTCGCGAAGGTGCTCGTCAACGACGATGTCGCGGTCACCGACAGCCTCTACACGGCCGGGCGGCGCGGGACCGGCGCGACGCTGTTCGTCGAGAAGATCGCGGGCGCGGCGGCCGAGGAGGGCCAGTCGCTGGAGCGGGTGGAGGCGATCGCGCGGCAGGTCAACGAGAGTTCCCGGAGTTTCGGGGTGGCGCTCAGCGCGTGCACGACGCCCGCCAAGGGCTCCCCGACCTTCGACCTGCCGCCGGGTGAGCTGGAGTTGGGCATCGGCATCCACGGTGAGCCGGGCCGGGAGCGGCGGCCGATGATGACCTCCGGGGAGATCGCCGACTTCGCGGTCAACGCGGTGCTGGAGGACCTCGACCCGCGCAGTCCCGTCCTCGTCCTCGTCAACGGCATGGGGGCGACGCCGCTACTGGAGCTGTACGGCTTCAACGCCGAGGTGCAGCGGGTGCTCACCGAGCGCGGGGTCGCCGTCGCCCGCACGCTCGTCGGCAACTACGTCACCTCCCTCGACATGGCGGGCGCCTCCGTCACCCTGTGCCAGATCGACGAGGAACTGCTGCGGCTGTGGGACGCGCCGGTGCGCACGGCGGGGCTGCGCTGGGGCATGTGACGCGACGGGCAGAGCGGGCAACGCACCTATCACGCAAGGAGATCCAGTGCTCGACGCCGATTTCTTCCGCCGTTGGATGACGGCGACCGCCGCGTCCGTCGACCGGGAGGCGGAGCGGCTCACCGCCCTCGACTCCCCCATCGGGGACGCCGACCACGGCAGCAATCTGCAACGCGGGTTCACCGCCGTGGTGGCGGCGGTGGGGCAGGAGGCGCCGGACACGCCCGGCGCCGTTCTCATCCTCGCCGGGCGGCAGTTGATCTCGACGGTCGGCGGGGCCTCGGGGCCGCTGTACGGCACGCTGCTGCGCCGTACCGGCAAGGCGCTCGGGGACGCGGCCGAGGTCAGCGAGGAGCGGTTCGCGGAGGCGCTGCGGACCGGCGTCGACGCGGTGATGCAGCTCGGTGGGGCCGCGCCGGGTGACAAGACGATGATCGACGCGCTAGTGCCGGCGGTGGACGCGCTGGGTGAGTCGTTCGGGGCGGCCCGGGTCGCCGCCGAGCAGGGCGCGGAGGCGACGACGCCGTTGCAGGCCCGCAAGGGCAGGGCGAGTTACCTCGGCGAGCGGAGCATCGGGCACCAGGACCCGGGCGCCACCTCCTCCGCGCTGCTGATCGCCGGGCTGGAGCAGGCCGCCGGGGGCGGCGATGAGTGACGGCGCGCTGGTCGGGGTCGTGCTGGTGTCGCACAGCGCGGAGGTGGCGGCGTCCGTGGCCGAGCTGGCGCGGGGACTGTCGGGCAGCGGCGCGGTGGTGCCGCTGGCCGTGGCGGGCGGCACGGAGGGCGGCGGGCTGGGCACCAGCTCCGAACTGGTCGCCGCGGCTGCCGCGTCCGTGGACCGGGGCGCCGGGGTGGCCGTCCTGGCCGACCTGGGCAGCGCCGTCCTGACGGTGAAGGCCCTGCTCGCCGAAGGCGACGAACTCCCCGAGGGCACCCGGCTGGTCGACGCCCCGTTCGTCGAGGGCGCCGTCGCCGCGGTGGTCACGGCGGCCACGGGCGCGGACCTGGACGCGGTGGCCGCGGCGGCGTCGGACGCTTACACCTATCGGAAGGTGTGAGCCCCGCGGAAGGTGTGAGCCCCGGAAACGGCTGAGGGCTGCCCTCGTGCGCGGCCAAGGGTAGCCCCCCGGAACCGACTTGAGACGGGCCGCCCGAACCGGCTGAGGGCAGCCCTCAAACCCAGCTGGGGGGCGGCCCGGACCGCGCTGAGGGCGGGCCCCGGGCTCGGCATACGCGGAGCCCGGCAGACACGAGGGCCGGCAGACGCGGAGCCCGGCAGACGCAGGCCCCACAGGCGCAGGCCCCGCCCCACCGATCGCCGGCCCGGCCCCGGCTACGTCATCCCCGCGCCGCGACCCCCAGGGCCGAGCGGATGGTTGCCGTCAGCTCGGCCTCGGCCGTCGCCGGGTCGTGGTCGTGGTCGGGGTCGGGGTCGGGGTCGGGGTCGGCGGTGTGCCAGGCGTAGTGCTCGGCGGCGACCCGCAGGGCCGCGTTGAGCATGGCCGCGCCGGTGGCGGGCCACAGGTCGTCGGCGGGCAGGCCGTCGTGGGCGGTAAGGGCGCGGGCGGTGAGGGCGGGGGCGAAGGCCGGTTCGCCCTGCATTTCTCGAGGAGCGGCGGTCGGCCCGTGCGTGTCATCCGGGCCTCCGGTTCGATCGGGACTCAGTCGGCGGTAGCGGGCGGTGACGTGGCCGTACTCGGTCGTCCGCCGCCCTCGACGAAGGCGCGGGCGAGGCGCGTCCCCTCCGTCACGGCCGCCTCCCGGTCGTCGATGGGCGTGACGCGGGAGTCCCTGAAGACGATGTAGGTGACCCCGGAGCCCGTGCCGCCGCCGTGCGGGTCGGGGCGGATGCCGAGGGCGCGGGCGGCGGCGTAGGACGCCTCGCCGATGATGTCCCGCGGCCCGGTGTCGCCGACGACCGCGTAGCGCACCCGGTCGCGGTACACCACCGCCGCGACGGAGCCGCCGCGCACGCCGTGGGCGCGGTAGTCCCAGGTGTCGCTGGCCACCGGCACGACGATGTACGGCAGCCGTTCGGCGTCCAGCGGGCGGCCGTTGGACCCGGCGAAGGCGGTGGTGTCGGAGTAGTACGGGTCGGTGCGGGCGTTGCAGCGGCGTCCGGGGCGGCCGTCGCAGTCGATGTCCAGGTCCGCCTTCCAGTACACGGCGTCCGGGGTACCGCAGACGGGGACGGTCCTGGGTGCCCCGGCGTCGGTGCGGTACCGGCCGCGCGAGATCTGGTCGCAGTCCCGCACCCGGGCCAGCAGCTCCGCCGCGCCGACCTCACCCGCGTCCCGGACCACCGCGCCCTGGACCACCGCGTCCCCGACGACCGGGTCCCGGCGCGGACGGTGGGCCGTGTCGACGGGAGCGGGCAGCGCCGCCGGGGCGAGGAGGGCGGCGCTTGCCGCGGCCAGCGTCAGTGACTGGACACGCACGATGAGGGAACCTTCCGCCGGGGACAGTGACGGTCACCCGGCCCAATCTGTCGCCGATCCGCTCCCGAAGCCACCGACCGCGGGCCGCCAGGAGTGTGGGCCGGGACCGACACGCCCGGCGCGTGAACCGCGCACAGGGGCCGGGCGCCTGAGCCTGGGTCAGGCTCGGGACGCCCGGCCGCCCGTGTCGGCGCGGCATCAGCGACGACAGCGGTCCGCGCCTTCGGGTGTGAACTCCCCAGCCCTCTCTGGCGAGTTCGCACCGCGGGAGGTCTCAGCATACGTAACGCCCGGGGGTGCTCGGAAACCCCGCCCTCTTGATGTGGCCGCGTCACTAGCGCACGCTATTGGTCCGGACCATTGCCGGTCAGTACGCCCCGGGAGGCAGAGTCGTGCGACACGCTGGTGTTCCTCCGTTCGTGGTCTGCGGCACCCTGCTGCTGGTCGCCTCCTGCGCCTGGGGCGGCGGCACCGGCGACCCGGGCGAGCGGCCGCCCGGCGCGCCCACCGGGGTGACCGCCGAGGCGGGCAGCGCGACCAGCGTGCACGTCATGTGGAACGCCGTCAGCGCTGATCCGAGCATCGCCGGGTACGAGGTGTACCGCGGCGGCACCAAGGTCGACGACGTGCCCGCCACCGCGCACATGACCGACGTCACCCGGCTGGCCCCCGGCACCAGCTACGTCTTCACCGTGCGCGCCCGGGACGCCGAGGGGCGGCTCGGACCGCGCAGCCGGGCGGTCCGGGCGACCACGCCCGCGGCGGTCGCGGCGGACGGCTCCGCGCCCACCCGGCCCGGCTCCCTCCAGGGCCGGGCGGCGGGGGGCCGGGCCGCCCAGCTGTCCTGGACGGCGTCGGAGGACGACCGGGGCGTGGTGTCGTACGACGTCTTCCAGGGCGACACCAAGATCCACAGCGTGGGTGGCGGGCAGACCGCCACGGTGGTGACGGGACTGCGGCCCGGCACCCGGTACGCCTTCACCGTCCGGGCCCGGGACGCGGCGGACAACGTCTCGCCCCCGTCCGCCGTCGTCCGGCTCACCACAGCGCCCGGCGCCGACGACGGCCGCGGTACCGCGCCCACCGACTTCCGCGCGACGACCCGGCGGGCGGACGGCGCCTGGCACATCGAGCTGACCTGGGTGCCGCCCCGCGCGGACGGGGTGATCACCGAGTACGAGGTCCAGCTGGACGGGCGCAAGGCCACCTCGCTCGTCTTCGGCGGGACCGCGCCCCGTGACCGGGCCACGTACGGCTTCTACGCCGGTGAGGAGGCCGGGGTGACCCACCGGGTGCGGATCCGGGCCAAGCTGCCGGACGGCACCTGGGGCGGCTACTCGGCGGAGCGGACGGTGACCACCGGGGGCTGACGGCGCGCACAGCAGCTCCCGGTGCGCGGGGCAACTCCCGGGCGCCGTACGGAGGAATCCGTCACCTGCCCGGTGGCCGTCCGGATGCGGGACGGGTCGCGAGCGCGTTGGCTGCCGCTGAGGCAGCACGGGCGTTCCCCGATCTCGGCGGCGCAAGGGATGTACCGCCAACCGTGCCGCCGGAGGACACTCCCATGCGAACCTTCAAGCCACTCACCCGCTCCGGCCTGACCGTGGCAGCCGCCGCCGCGCTGCCGCTCGCGCTGGCCGCCGGGCCGACCGCCGCCGTCTCCGGCATCTCGGTCAGCACCAGCGGCGGCACCGTGTCGGTGACCACCAGCACCTGTACCCAGGTCAACGGCAGCTGGGGCACCGCCTCCCTGCTCAACAGCAGCCAGGCGAACTTCTCCCAGGGCCGGCAGGTCTCCCTGTCGGGGACCAGCGCGCTCCAGTCGGCCGCCTGGTCCAACGTGAGTCCGGGCACCTACACGGTCATCGTGATGTGCTCCAACAACACCACCGCGGGCACCCAGTCGGTGATCGTCTCCTCGCCCCCCACCAGGCCGACCCCCACCGCGACCCCCTCGCCCTCGCGCGGGGTGATGGGCGGCGTCGGCGGCACCTCCCGGGACTACGGCACCGTCACCCTGGTGGCGGGCGGCGTCCTGGTGGGCACCGGAGCCGTCGCGGCGGCCTGGTTCCTGCGCCGCCGCGCCTCGAAGCCGTACCGCCTGTGAGTCCGGCTCTCTGGGCCGTGTGGCGAAAGTCCCGCCTGCCGCCCGACGCCTGGCACGCCCTAGTCGCCCGGCACCTCGGTGAAGTCCTCCAGGGCGTGGCTGAGCCAGTGCGTCCAGAAGGTCTCCAGGTCGATGCCGGCGCGGAGCACCAGGTGCCGCAGCCGGTCCTCGGGGCTGTCCCGGCCGGGCGGGAAGTCGCGCCGCTCGATCTCCTCGTACTCGGCCAACTGCCTCCGGTGCAGGTCCAGATGGCGGCGCAGGTCGGCCTCGATGCCCGTCGTGCCGACCACCGCCGCCGCGCGCAGCCGGAGCAGCAGGGCGTCGCGCAGCGGCTTGGGGTCCTGGGACACGGCGGTCCAACGGGCCAGTTCGGCGCGGCCCGCGGGCAGGACCTCGTAGCTCTTCTTCTGCCCGCGGGCGGGCTGTTCGGCGGGCAGGGCCCGGATCAGCCCCTCGGTCTCCAGCTTTCCCAGCTCGCGATAGATCTGCTGGTGCGTCGCCGACCAGAAGTAGCCGATCGACCGGTCGAAGCGGCGGGTCAGCTCCAGGCCCGAGGACGGCTTTTCGAGCAGGGCGGTGAGGATCGCGTGCGGGAGTGACATGGGGGTCATCCTAGGGACGGCCCTCACAGGGTGGCCGCGACCTCCGTGCCCTGCTTGACGGCCCGCTTGGCGTCCAGTTCGGCGGCCACGTCGGCGCCCCCGACGAGGTGCGCCCGACGCCCGGCGGCGAGCAGCTCCGCGTACAGGTCGCGGCGCGGTTCCTGGCCGGTGCACAGCACGATGGTGTCGACCTCCAGGACCGTGCTCCTCCCGCCGACGGTGAGGTGGAGTCCGGCGTCGTCGATGCGGTCGTAGCGCACGCCCGGGACCATGGTGACGCCGCGGTGCCTGAGTTCGGTGCGGTGGATCCAGCCGGTGGTCTTGCCGAGGCCCGCGCCGACCTTGGTGGTCTTGCGCTGGAGCAGGTGGACGGTGCGCGGCGGGGCGGGGCGTTCGGGGACGGCGAGGCCGCCGGGCGCGGTGTAGTCCATGTCGACGCCCCACTGGCGGAAGTACGTCGCCGGGTCCTCGTGCGCCTTGTCGCCGCCGTCGGTGAGGTACTCGGCGACGTCGAAGCCGATGCCGCCCGCGCCGAGGACGGCGACCCGGTCGCCGACGGGGGCGCCGTCGCGCAGGACGTCCAGGTAGCCGAGGACGCTGGGGTGGTCGACGCCGGGGATGTCGGGGGTGCGGGGGGTGACGCCGGTGGCGACCACCACCTCGTCGTAGCCGGTCAGGTCGTCGGCCGTGACCCAGGTGCCGAGGCGTACGTCGACGCCCTGCTCGTCGAGGCGGTGGCGGAAGTAGCGCAGCGTCTCGTCGAACTCCTGCTTGCCGGGGACCTTGCGGGCGACGTTGAGCTGGCCGCCGATCTCGGCGGCGGCGTCGTAGAGGGTGACCGCGTGGCCGCGTTCGGCGGCGCTCACGGCGCACGCCAGGCCCGCGGGGCCCGCGCCGACGACGGCGACCGTCTTCCGCAGCCGGGTGGGGCTCAGCACCAGCTCCGTCTCGTGGCAGGCGCGCGGGTTGACCAGGCAGGAGGTGATCTGGCCGCTGAAGGTGTGGTCGAGGCAGGCCTGGTTGCAGCCGATGCAGGTGTTGATGGCCTCGGGGCGCCCGGCGGCGGCCTTGGCGACGAAGTCGGGGTCGGCGAGCATCGGGCGGGCCATGGAGACCATGTCGGCGCAGCCGTCCGCCAGCAGTTCCTCGGCGAGTTCGGGGGTGTTGATGCGGTTGGTGGTCACCAGCGGCACCGACACCTCGCCCATCAGCCGCTTGGTGACCCAGGTGTAGGCGCCGCGCGGGACGGAGGTGGCGATGGTGGGGATCCGGGCCTCGTGCCAGCCGATGCCGGTGTTGATGAGGGTGGCGCCGGCCGCCTCCACGGCCTTGGCGAGGGTGACCACCTCGTCCAGGGTCGAGCCGCCCGGGACGAGGTCGAGCATCGACAGGCGGTAGACGACGATGAAGTCCTCGCCGACGGCCTCGCGCACCCGGCGGACGATCTCGACGGGGAAGCGGGTCCGGTTCTCGTACGAGCCGCCCCAGCGGTCGGTGCGCTGGTTGGTCTGCGCGGCGGTGAACTCGTTGATGAGGTAGCCCTCGGAGCCCATGATCTCCACGCCGTCGTACCCGGCGCGGCGGGCGAGGCGGGCGGCGCGGGCGTAGTCGTCGATGGTCCGCTCGATCTCGGCGTCGGTGAGTTCGCGCGGCGTGAAGGGGCTGATCGGGGCCTGGAGGGGGCTCGGGGCGACCAGGTCGCGGTGGTAGGCGTAGCGTCCGAAGTGCAGGATCTGCATGGCTATCCGGCCGCCCGCGGCGTGCACGGCGTCGGTGACGGTGCGGTGCTGGTCGGCCTCGGCCTCGGTGGTGAGCCTGGCGCCGCCCTCGTAGGGGCGGCCCTCGTCGTTGGGGGCGATGCCGCCGGTGACGATCAGGCCGACGCCGCCGCGGGCGCGGGCGGCGTAGAACTCCGCCATCCGCTCGAAGCCGCGCTCGGCCTCCTCGAGGCCCACGTGCATGGAGCCCATGAGCACGCGGTTGGGAAGGGTGGTGAAGCCCAGGTCGAGCGGGCTCAGCAGGTGCGGGTAACGGCTCATGGGGGCCCTCCGTGCGCGGTGTCGTACCTCCGTAGTTGTAGAGGACCGCGCACTGTTTGTGCAACTAGTTGCACAACGAGGGCCCCATGACGTCAGCCACTCTCCAGGCGCACGTGCAGTTCACGCTCCTGGTCGCCGGAGGCGGTGCCGAGGTCCTGCACCCGGAACAGGGAGTCGAGGGTGGTGCGGAAGCGGTCGATCGCCCAGTAGCCGCCGTGCGCGTCGGCCTCCACGGAGGCGTGCAGCCGGGCCGGGCGGGCGCCCTCGTGCGGGTCGGAGACGTCGAAGGTGCCCAGCCAGACGGTGGGGCGGGTCTCGGACCACTCCCTCGGTACGTCGTCGTCGCACCGGTCGGAGGCGAAGCACGCGCAGAGGGTGTCGAACACGATCCGGGCGTCCTCCTTGCTGCAGCCGCTGATCTCGACGGAGACGGACTCGGGGTGCGGCGGTCGCCCGCCGCCCGGGGTGTCACGCGTGTCCCTCATGTCCATCGTGAACGCTCCTCTCATGGCCGTACCGCGGTACGGCGCGGGTTCCCGACGGCGGCGGGCGCACTCCGTACCGTGTCGCACTCCCAGAAAACCACCACATTCCGGGACGCACAGCTCCGTGCGTCAGCCCCGCGTGAACCGGTACGTCTTGCTGTCGGTCAGCAGGCAGAACCCCGGTGACATCACGATCACCCGCAGGGTGCCGGTACGGCGGTCGTAGTCGACGCCCTCCGTCTCGAAGCCGCCGGAGCAGCCGCTGCGCAGCGGGAGCTGGCGCAGCGCGGTGACGCGTCCGGTCACGTCGGCGGTGCCCGGCGCGGCGGACAGGTCGATCTGGAGCAGCGGCTTGGTGATGCCGAAGAGGTCGCCCGCCGGGTCGTCGGAGGAGCACAGCAGGGTCGTGGGGCCGGAGAAGTCGCAGCCCTGGACGTCGCGCACGGGGCGGTCGAGCCTGACGGAGGACACCTGCGGCAGGTCGGCGGAGGGTGAGGTGGCGGGGTTGACGCCGGGGGTGGGGAAGACCTGGAGCCGGTTCATGGTGCCCCACTCCCCCGCCAGCATCCACTGGCCCTCGGGCGCGATGGCCACCCAGGAGTTGTTGAGCGCCTCCCCGGCGCCGAGGGTGTGGACGTACTCCGACCAGCCGCCGCCGGGCGCCCGCACCCGGAACATCTTGGTGGTGCCGGAGTCCCGCTGGTACGGCTCGACGTAGTGGCCGTCGTGGGCGGCGTCGGGGTCGCCCACGTGGTTCCAGCCCCGGACGCCCACCCCGACGGGGATGGTGCCGATGCCGGTGTAGCGGTTGGGGCTCCCGGCCGGGACCTCCACGGAGGTGAGCCCCTGGCTCTCGGTGAGCGGGTCGGCCCGGTCGGAGCCGACCTCGGTCCAGGTGTCGGCGGCGGTGGCGGGTGGGGCGGCGGACAGGACGGCGGCGGTGGCCGCCAGGGCGACGAGGCCGGTCAGGGCCGCATGACAACGTTTCCGGGCGCGCGGGGGCATGGCGGATCGGCTCCTCGGGTGGGGGCGGGAAGCGGTCGGCCGTCAGTCTGGCCCGAGATGTTAGTCATGTACAGACCAATCGGAGAACGGAAACGGTCCGTCCGGTGACACCCCGGCACCGCGGCCACGTCACTCCAGCCCCGCACCTATCCCGACGGGCACCGTCGTGTTGAGGGATGGTGGAAGTGAGCGGAAGTGGCCTGGAAGAGTTCGTTGAGCGCGATACAACTGGCAGAAAGCGACACGGCGCACGGCGTGCCGGGGTGGTCGGACGAAGGCGGTGCGTGGAATGGGTTCAGCCGGGCCACCAGAGGCCGGGAACGACGGGCCGCTCCGCGGACCGGCGCGGCCCAGCGGGCTGCTCGACGTGCTGGGAATGGCCTCGGTGGTCCTGGACACCAAGGGCCGCATCGTGCTGTGGAGCCCGCAGGCCGACGACCTCTTCGGCTACTCCGCGTGGGAGGCGCTCGGCCACTACGCCGCGCGGCTCGTGGTCCACGAGCAGCACCGGGATCTGGTCACCAAGCTGTTCGACGACGTCATGTCCACCGGTCGGGGCTGGGCCGGCGCCTTCCCCGTCCGGCGCAAGGACGGCTCCACCCGATTGGTGGAGTTCCGCAACATGCGCCTGCTGGACGACCGGGGCGACGTCTACGCCCTGATGCTCGCCGCCGACCAGGAGACCGTACGGCGGCTGGAGCGGGACGTGGCGCTGTCCACCGGGATGGTGTCCCAGTCGCCGATCGGGCTGGCCCTGCTCGACACCGGTCTGCGGTTCGTGTCGGTCAACCCGGCGCTGGAGCGGATCAACGGCATCCCGGCCGGGGAGCACACCGGCCGCCGGATCAGCGAGGTGCTGCCGCTGCTGGAGGCCGGTCCGCTGGAGGACGCGGCCCGCGAGGTCCTCGACACCGGCCGCCCGCTCGTCGACCAGCCGGTGGCCGGGCGCACCCCCGCCGACCCCGGGCACGACCACGCCTGGCGGGCCTCCCTGTACCGCCTGGAGGACGCCTACGGCACGGTCCTGGGCGTGGCGGTGTCGATCATGGACGTCACCGAGCAGCACCGGGCCAGCATCGAGGCGGAGGCCGCGCGGCGCCGTCTCGCCCTCGTCGCGGACGCCTCCGCGCGGATCGGCACCACCCTGGACCTGGAGCGCACCGCGGGCGAACTGGCCGACGTCGCCGTGCCGGAGCTGGCGGACGTGGCCGCCGTGGACCTGCTGGACGCGGTGCTCGAGGGGCGCAGCGGCAGCTTCGGACCGGCCGAGGGGGCGGTGTTCCGGGCCATGGCGCTCCGCGCCGACCACGCCTCGCGCGTGCTGGGGGCGGCCGACCCGCCCGGCCAGATCGCCCGCTACGGCGCCGACCGGCTGGTCACCGAGTGCGTCCGCACCGGGGAGCCGGTCCTGGTGGCCCAGGTGGGCGAGGAGGACCTGGCGCGCATCGCCCACTCGCCGGAAGCGGCCGAACAGCTCGCGCGGGCGGGCGTCCACTCCTACCTCGCCGTCCCGCTGATCGCCCGCGGCGAGGTGCTCGGCGCCCTGGACCTGACCCGCACCCGCAACCCCCTGCCGTTCAGCCGCGACGACGTCCTGCTCGCCCGGGAGCTGGCGTCCCGCGCGGCCGTGCAGATCGACAACGCCCGCTGGTACCAGAACGCCCGGAACACCGCCCTGACCCTCCAGCGCAGCCTGCTGCCCAGCCACCCGCCGGTCGTGGGCGGTCTGGAGGTCGCCTCGCGGTACCAGCCCGCCGGGGCCACCACCGAGGTCGGCGGCGACTGGTTCGACGTCATCGGGCTGGACGGCGGCAGGACCGCGCTGGTCGTCGGCGACGTGATGGGCAGCGGCATCGGCGCCGCCGCGACCATGGGCCGGCTGCGCACCGCCACCACCACGCTGGCCTCCCTCAACCTGGACCCGGCCCGGCTCCTGGAGCACCTGGACCGCATCACGTCCGGCCTGGACCACGCCATCGCCACCTGCCTGTACGCCGTCCACGACCCCGCGCTGCGGCAGCTGCGCGTCGCCAACGCCGGGCACCTGCCGCCCGCCCTGGTCCGGCCCGGACAGGAGCCGGAACTGCTCGACCTGCCGACCGGGGCGCCCCTCGGCGTCGGCGGCGTCCCGTTCGCCACGACCGGGTACGACTTCGCCCCCGGCGACGAGCTGGTGCTCTACACCGACGGTCTGGTGGAGACCCGTTGCCATTCCCTCGACGAACGGCTCGCCACCCTGCTGGGCCTGCTGACCGACCCCACCCGCCCCCTGGACGACGTCTGCGACCTGCTGCTGCGCACCCTGCACCACCCCGACGTCCACGACGACGTGGCGGTGCTCATCGCCCGCGCGAGGGCGTGAGCGGCCCGCCCTCAGGCGCCGGGGCACCCCACGTCCCGACCACCACGTGGGCGCTCCACTCCTCCGAGACCGCGACCCGCGCCAAGAGGCCCGCCGCGGCGAAGATCCCGACGGCCACCGGGGCCTGGCGTCCGCTCGTCTCGACCAGCACACAGCCGCCGGGCGCGAGCCACCGCGCCGCCCCGGCCGCGACCCGGCGCAGCACGTCGAGGCCGTCCGCGCCGCCGTCCAGGGCGGTCAGCGGCTCGTGGTCGCGGGCCTCGGCGGGCAGTCGGCGGACCTCGGCGGTGGGGACGTAGGGCACGTTGGCGGCGAGCAGGCCGACGCGCCCGCGCAGCCCGTCGGGAAGCGCGTCGAACAGGTCGCCCTCGTGGACCTGACCGCCGTACCCCGCGACGTTGCGCCGGGCGCAGCGCACCGCGGCCGGGTCGATGTCGGCGGCGTGCAGCTCCACCCGGCCGAGCGTGTCCGCGAGGGCCGCGCCGACCGCGCCGGAGCCGCAGCACAGGTCGACGACGACGGACGCGTCCGGGGCCTGCGCGAGGGCCTGCTCGACCAGGAACTCGGTGCGCCGCCGGGGCACGAACACACCCGGTTCCACGGCGACCCGCAGACCGCGGAACCCGGCCCAGCCCAGCACGTGTTCGAGGGGCAGACCGCGCGTACGGCGGTCCACCAGGGACGTCAGCTCGTCCGGGGTGCGGGCGGCGGCGAGGAGCAGTTCGGCCTCCTCCTCGGCGAAGACGCAGCCAGCGGCACGCAGCGCGGCCACGACGGAGGCGGGAGCGTGGGAACGGGAGGAAGAAGAGGAAGGCGAGGGGACAGACATGAGAGCCGGTGGCCTTTCGGGTGCCGAAGGGCGCTCTCGGATCCGGCTACCGCCGGGGACGAGGTGAGAGGGCCCGAGCCGATGCAGCGGTAATGGGTCTCACCTCCGAAGGTCGTCGCCGGGGCTGTCCCGGCCGGGCGTCACTGTACCCCACCCTCGAACACGGCAGGTGGTTTCGGGGAACGCCCGGGACGCCCGTACGGTTGAACCGGCAAGAACCCACCGCACCGACTGTCGGGCCGCCGTACGACGGCCTGGAGGCACCACCCGTATGAACGTCACCCGAGGCTTCACCGGGCGCCCGCGCGTCGACGATCCGGGGCTCCCGCCCGGGCAGTACGACGCGGGCGACGACTGGCCCGTCCTGTCCGCGGAGGTCACGCCCGAGCTGACGCCCGAGGAGTGGACCTTCCGGATCGACGGCCTCGTCGAGGCCCCCCGCACCTGGGACTGGGCGCGGGCCCACGCGCTGCCCCGGTCCGCGTACGAGGGCGACATCCACTGCGTGACGGGCTGGTCGAAGTTCGGGGTGCGCTTCGGCGGCGTCTGCCTGGACGCGTTCCTGGCCGAGGCGGGCCCGCTGCCGACCGCCACCCACGCCGTCGCCTGGTCGCACACCGGGTACACCACCAACCTGCCGCTCGCCGACCTGACCGGCGGACGCGCCTGGATCGCCTGGGAGTACGACGGTCAGCCGCTCGCCGCGGAGCACGGCGGCCCGGCGCGGCTGCTGGTGCCGCACCTGTACTTCTGGAAGAGCGCCAAGTGGATCGCGGGCCTGCGCCTCCTCGACCACGACGAGCCCGGCTTCTGGGAGCGCAACGGCTACCACCACCGGGGCAACCCCTGGGAGGAGCAGCGCTATGCGGGCGACTGAAGCCGTGCCCCCGCCGTTCTCGCCGCCCGCGCGGTTCGCGGTGCCCGGCCGGATCGAGGTGACCGCGCCCGCCGCGGCGCACTGGCGGACGGCGACCCTGACCGGCGTCCGCCGGGAGACGCCGCGCGCGGCCACCTTCCGGTTCGCGGTGCCCGGCTGGCCGGGGCACGTGCCGGGCCAGCACCTGATGCTGCGGCTGACCGCCGAGGACGGCTACACCGCCCAGCGGCACTACTCCATCGCCTCCGCCGACGACGGCTCGGGGCACGTCGAGCTGACCCTGGACCACGTCGAGGGCGGCGAGGTCTCGGGCTGGTTCCACACCGAGGCCAGGGTCGGGGACCGGGTCGAGGTGCGCGGCCCGGTGAGCGGCTTCTTCGCCTGGCCCGGCGACCGGCCCGCGCTGCTCCTCGGCGCGGGATCCGGCGTCGTACCGCTGATGTCGATGGTGCGCCACCACCGGGCGCGCGGGCTGTCGGTGCCGCTGCGGCTGCTGGTGTCGGCGCGCGGCCCGAAGGACCTGATCTACGCGCGGGAGTACGGCCCCGAGACGACGCCGGTGTTCACCCGTACCGCGCCCGGGGGCGTGCCGGTGGGCCGACTGGCCGCCGCGCACCTCGCGCCGCTGCTGGCGGAGCGCCCGCCGGGCGGCTGGGAGGCGTACGTGTGCGGTTCCAACGGCTTCGCGGAGCACGCGTCCCGGCTGCTGGTGGCGGCCGGGCAGCCGGTGGACCGCATCCGGATCGAACGCTTCGGCTGAGCCTCCGCCCTTCCCGGCCCCCTGGCGGGGGTCCGTCGCCGTCGCCGTGAACGATGTCCGCCGCACGGGGTACGCGACCTTGGTAGGGATCCCACGCGTACACACCGCGCGGAGGCGGACATGCGGACCCAGGTGCGCGGCTGGCGGTGGCGCCGCAACCCACTGCGCCGCAGGTCGGACGTGGTCGAGGCGTGGACGGTCCTGGCGGTCGTCGTCCTGCTGCTGGTGGGGGCGCCGCTGGCGGGGCTGGCCGCGGCCCGGTGGGCGCACGGCGAGGCGCGGGCCGCGGCGGCGGCGCTGCGCGCCGAGCGGCGCCAGGTCGAGGCGCAGGTGGTCGGCCGGACGGCGCGGTCGCTGCCGACGGCGCGGGACGGCGAGGAGTACGCGTTCCGGGCGACGGTGCGCTGGGTGGAGCGGCCGGGCGCGCGACCGCGTACGGCCACCGCGCGGGTCCCGGACGGCACCCACGCCGGTGACAGGGTGCCGCTCTGGGTCGACTCGCACAGCCGTCCGGTGCCCCCGCCGCCAAGCGGCACCGCGGTGCGGGAGCACGCCTTCGCCACGGGCCTGTGCGCCACCGGCGGCGCCGTCGCCGTCGTCCTCCTCGGGCACGCGGCGGTACGCCGGGCCGCCACCCGGCGACGGCTGGCCGAGTGGGAGCGCGCGTGGGCGCGCACCGAGCCGGAGTGGACGCGCCGGCAGGCGTGAGAGCGGTAGCGGGCACCCCGGAATGACAGCGCTTTCTACGCCTGGCTCTGGCGATCGGCCAGCGGGGCCACGTACGGTGTGATCACCACCGGCACCAGCCCGAAGGCGGTCATTCATGGCCCTGTTCGACCTACCGATCGAGGAGCTCCGCGAGCACCGGAGCGCCTCCACCGAGCCCGACGACTTCGACGCCTTCTGGGCGAAGACCCTGGCCGAGGCCCGCGAGTTCGAACTGGACGCCCGGTTCGAGCCGGTCGACACGGGGCTGTCCACGGTCGAGGTGTACGACGTGACGTTCGCCGGGTTCGGCGGGCACCCGGTGAAGGCATGGCTGACCCTGCCCGCCGCCGCACGGGAACCGCTTCCCCTGCTGGTGGAGTACGTCGGCTACGGCGGCGGGCGCGGCCTCCCGCACGAGCACCTGCTGTGGGCGTCCTCCGGGCGGGCGCACTTCCTGATGGACACCCGCGGCCAGGGCAGCGCCTGGGGCGCGGGCGGCGACACCGCCGACCCGGTGGGCGGGGCGCCCGCCTTCCCGGGGTTCATGACCCGGGGGATCGACGCGCCGGAGAACTACTACTACCGGCGGGTGTTCACCGACGCCGTGCGCGCGGTGGAGGCGGCCCGCTCGCACCCGCGGACGGACGCGTCCCGGACCGCGGTGACGGGCGCCAGCCAGGGCGGCGGCATCACCATCGCGGTCGCGGGGCTGGTTCCGGACCTGGTCGGCGCCGCGCCCGACGTGCCGTTCCTGTGCGACTTCCCGCGCGCGACGACACTCACCGACCGCGACCCGTACCGCGAGATCGGCCGCTACCTGAAGACCCACCGCGGCCGGTCGGCCGACGTGCGGCGCACCCTGGCGTACTTCGACGGCGTGCACTTCGCCGCCCGCGCGCAGGCGCCCACGCTGTTCTCGGCGGCGCTGGAGGACCAGACCTGCCCGCCGTCGACCGTCTTCGCGGCGTTCAACGCCTGGGCGCACGAGGACCGTTCGATCGAGGTGTACGAGTTCAACGACCACGAGGGCGGCGGGGCCCATCACGAGGCGGCCAAGCTGCGCTGGCTACGCTCCCGCGCCTGAGGAGGGCCGCCCCTTCCCTCCAGTCCGACCAGTCGGTACGTTCTGGGGAGCCCGGGTCGCGGTGTCGCGGTCCGGGCTTTCCGGCGACCAAGGGAGGGCCCATGTCCGAGTCCGCAGACGAGGCCGTGCACGGTCACTGCGACCCCCGTTTCGCGGCGGTGCGCACGGCGTTCGAGGAGAACTTCCGGGACCGGGGCGAACTGGGCGCCGCCGTCGCCGTCACGGTCGGCGGCGAGACGGTGGTCGACCTGTGGGGCGGCTGGGCGGACGCGGCCCGGACCCGCCCCTGGGGGCGCGACACGCTCGTCACCGTGTGGTCGACGACGAAGGGCCCGGTGGCGCTGTGCGCGCACCTCCTCGCCGACCGGGGGCTGCTGGACCTGGACGCCCCGGTGGCCGCGTACTGGCCGGAGTTCGCCGCGGCGGGCAAGGAGGGCGTCCTGGTACGGCATCTGCTGTCGCACCGGGCGGGCCTCGCGGGGCTGCGGGAGCCGCACTCCTTCGAGGAGCTGTGCGACTGGGGGCTGACGACCGCGCGGCTCGCCGCGACCGAGCCCTGGTGGGAGCCGGGTACCCGGTCCGGCTACCACGCGCTGACCTACGGCCACCTCGTCGGGGAGGTCGTGCGCCGGGTCTGCGGTCTGCGGCCCGGTGCCTTCCTGCGGCGGGAGGTGACCGGGCCGCTCGGCATCGACTTCACCGTGGGGCTGCCGAAGACGGAGTGGGACCGGGCGGCGGAGCTGGTACCCGCGCCCTCCCCGGCGTCCACGGGCTCGGGCGAACGGCCCACCGGCGCGCCCCAGTTGCCCCCGCTGGTCCTCGCCGCGATCGCCAACCCCGCGGTGGGCGCCGCCGAGACCGGCACCCCCGAGTGGCGCTCCGCCGAGATTCCGGCCGCCAACGGGCACGGCACCGCGCGGGCCGTCGCCGCGCTGTACGGGATCTTCGCCGGGCGGGGCTCCTTCCGTGGCGACCGGGTGCTGTCCCCGGAGGCGGTGGAGCGGCTGCGCGAGGGGCAGGGCGGCTGCCGTGACCTGGTGCTCGGGGCGGGGCTCGGCGCCGACACGGAGCTGGGGCTCGGGGTGTGGCTGAGCGGGCCGCGCGGCGGTTACGGGCCCAACCCGCGGGCGTTCGGCCACGACGGCTTCGGCGGTTCCTGCGGTCTCGCGGACCCGGAGGCGGGGGTGTCGCTGGGCTACGTGATGAACCGGATGGGCCCGCGCATAGCCGACGACCCGCGGAAGATGGCGCTGGTGGAGGCGGTGTACGCCGCCCTGTGACGGCTGCGGCCCCCGGTGCGGGTGGCCCGGCTGGCGTACGACCGGTACCCCCGCCCCGGAGACCTACGGGAGCCCGTGGGCGGCGACCAGGCGCACGCGGGGGCTCCCGTCGCGGCGGCGCCCGAACTCGGGCAGGTCGTACAGCTCGGTCCGGAACCCGGCGGCCCGGAGTTCCCGCAGGACGTCACCGAGGCGGAAGGCCCGGTAGTACATGACGAACGGGGGCCGCCACAGGGCGTTGCGCACCCGCATCACCGCGTCGAAGCCGAGCAGCATCCAGTACGCCGGGGACGTGGGACCGGGCGGCGCGACCACGGGGAAGGCGAAGGTGCCGCCGGGCCGCAGCACGGAGCGGACGCCGGCGAACAGTCCCGGCAGCTCCCGGGGCAGGAAGTGCCCGAACGCCCCGAAGCTGACGACCAGGTCGAAGGCGGGCCCGAACGGCAGCGCCCGCGCGTCCGCCCGCACCCACGACACGCGCGGCCCGTCGGCGTCACGGGGCGTCCGCTCCCGGGCGACGTCGAGCATCCCCGCGCTGAAGTCGACGCCGGTGATCCGCTCCCGGCACACCGGGGCGAGCGCGCGCAGTCCCGCGCCCGTGCCGCAGCACAGGTCGAGGCCCGCGTCGAAGGGTCCGAGGCGCCCCAGGGCCGCGGCGACGGCGTCGAGCACCGCGTCCGGCGTACGGAAGGGGGTGTGGTCGAACTTGGGTGCGAGCAGGTCGTAGCCGCGCTCGACGGAGGACAGCGCCTGCGCCGCGAGTTCGCGCGGCGTGGGGCCTTCGGAGCTGAACACCGGCGCCACCCTACGGCATCCCTCACCCCTGGACAGGCCCCCCTGGACAGGCCCCCGTGGGCTGGCTACTGTCATGCGCACCTATTCACCGAATTGACTATGAACCCTGTGAGGGTGGCGATGCGAGCGTTCCGTGAGGCCGTCGAGAAACGGGACCTGGACGCCGTTGAGGCGCTGCTGGCCGAGGACGTCGTCTTCACCAGCCCGGTCGTGTTCAAGCCGTACACCGGCAGGGCGATGACGGCGGCGATCCTGCGCGCGGTCGCGCAGGTCTTCGAGGACTTCCGCTACACGCGCGAACTGGAGGGCGGCGACGGCCGCGACCACGCGCTGGTGTTCACCGCGCGGGTCGGCGACCGGGAGATCGAGGGCTGCGACTTCCTCCACGTCGGCGCAGACGGCCTGATCGACGCCCTCACCGTGATGGTCCGTCCGCTGTCGGGCGCGCAGGCGCTGGCGGCGGCGATGGGCGCGCGGTTCGACGAGATCGCCCAGCGGGCCCAGACCGGTCAGGGAGCCAGGTCGGCGGGGCGGACGCGGTAGACCTGGAGGCGCAGGTCGTAGTACTTGGTGGTCTCGCCGACCCACTGCATCCCGAGCCGCTTGGCGGTGGCGACGGCCCGCTGGTTGGCGGGGCGGGCGACGGCGAACAACTCGTCGGTGTCGTGGGTGAACGCCCACTCGACCAGCGCGCGGGCGCCCTCCACGGCGTACCCCTGGCCCCAGGCGCTCGGGGCGAGCTGCCAGCTCAGTTCGAGGTCGTCCTCGTACGGCGGCAGCAGCCGGATGCCGAGGCCGCCGACGACCGCGCCGTCCGCGCGCCGCTCGACCGCCCAGCGGCCCCGGGGCGCGGGCAGGTTCGGCTGGCACTCCTGCCACGCCTGGAGCACCGCGCGCATGGCGGCGGCGTCCCGCACCCGTTCCATCGCGGGGGTGAGCCAGTGCGCGACGTCCGGGGAGCCGTAGATCTCCAGGGCGGCGTCGGCGTCGTCGGGGCGCCAGTCACGGATCACGAGCCGTTCGGTGGTCAAAGGCATGTCCATGCCGCGTCTCTCCTGGGTGGGTGCCGGGCCGCGGGGCGGGGCGGTTCCTACGGTGTCAGGTCGTACCCTGTGCCGTCCCCGGACGGCCGTGGATCGGGGCGCCGGGGGCGGGTTGCGTGCAGTCGGTGTCCTGTTCCCACAACACCGGCCGGATCCGTTCCCTTCCCGGCGGGACCGGGCGCGGGTGCGCTTGGATGTCCCCATGACCAGCGACGAGCGGGACGACCGGCTGATGCGGGCCAACCAGGCGAACTGGGACGCCCGCACCCCCGTCCACCTGGCCAGCCGCTTCTACGGGCTGGACGGCGACCCGGACCCGTCCCGCTGGTTCGCGCCCTGGGAGTGGCGGGACCTGGGCGACGTGGCGGGGCGGGACGTGCTCCACCTCCAGTGCCATCTGGGCACCGAGACCATCGCCTTCGCGCGGCGCGGCGCGCGGGCCGTCGGCCTCGACTTCTCGGCGGCGTCCGTCGCCGCCGCGTCCGGTGTCGCGGCCCGCGCGGGCGTCGACGTCGACTACGTGCGGGCCAACGTGTACGACGCCGTCGAGGCGCTGGGCGGGCGGCGCTTCGACGTCGTCTACACCGGCAAGGGCGCGCTGTGCTACCTGCCGGACCTGGACCGCTGGGCCGACGTGGTCGCCCGGCTGCTGCGGCCCGGGGGCCTGCTGTACGTCGTCGAGTTCCACCCCCTGCTGAACGCGCTCGGCCCCAAGCCCGGCCCCGGCGAGGGCCCCGAACTGCTGCTGCGCCACGACTACCTCGGCGGCGCCGGACCCGTGCACCGGGACGCCACCCACACCTACACCGACGGCCCGGCCGTCGAGGGCGCCACCGACAGCTACGAGTGGACGCACGGAATAGGCGAGGTCCTCGACGCGTTGACGGCGGCGGGACTCACCGTGCGCTCCCTGCGGGAGAGCGACGAACTGCCGTGGCCGCGCTGGCCGCAGATGGTCCGTACGCCGTCCGGCTGGTGGCGGCTTCCCGAGCCGCGCATCCCGTTGCTGTACGGGCTGCTCGCCGCACGCTGACCCCGTTCCCGAGACCCGTCACCGTCCCGCGTGGTACGGTGCGGAGAGCACCTGCTCAGGCGCGCGGTTCTCCGGCGCCGGTGCTCGTTCCCTCCTCAGCCAGTCGCACCGCTCGCCGCGTCCGCGGCCGGGCGTACCGGCTTTCCGCACATCGCCTCCTCCAGCCGGACCGCGCGTCCGAGGTGATGTTCCCGCCGCCCGGAGGCGTGCCCCCAGGGCCCTCCGCCCATCGCGGCTTCCCCCCTCACGTCCGCTGCTCCACCGCACGACCCACGACGTCCGTCCGCGAAAGGACCCACCACATGACCACCACACTCGAACCCCCCGTCGGGCAACAGCAGTCCGCCCGGATCGTCACCGGCGTCCTCGACGTCGACGCGGGCGGGAAGGGCGGCCGACTGCGGCCCACCAGCCTCCACCCGTCCGCCGACGACCCGCAGCTCTCCCCCGCGCTGATCCGCCGGTACGGGCTGCGCAAGGGCGACCTCGTCGAGGCCGTCCGCGGCGAGCGGCGCGAACTGACCGGCGTCGCCCGCGTCAACGGCCGCGCCCCCGACGTGGCGCGCGGCAGGCGGCACTTCCACGACCTCACCCCGCTGCACCCGCGGGAGCGGCTGCGCCTCGAACACCCCGCGTCCGGGCTGGCCGGGCGCGTCACCGACCTGATCGCCCCGGTCGGCAAGGGCCAGCGCGGGCTGATCGTCGCCCCGCCCAAGACCGGCAAGACCGTGCTGATCCAGCAGCTCGCCGCCGCCGTCACCGGCAACCACCCCGACTGCCGTCTGATGGTGGTACTGCTCGACGAACGCCCCGAGGAAGTCACCGACATGCGGCGCTCGGTGCGCGGCGAGGTGTACGCCTCGACCTTCGACCGGTCGCCGAAGCAGCACATCGCGCTGGCCGAGCTGGTCGTCGAGCGGGCCAAGCGGCTCGTCGAGGCCGGTGAGGACGTCGTCATCCTGCTCGACTCCCTCACCCGGCTGTGCAGGGCCCACAACAACGCGGCGGGCTCCGGCGGACGCACCCTCAGCGGCGGTGTCGACGCCGCCGCGCTCCAGGGGCCCAAGCGGTGGTTCGGCGCCGCGCGGCTCGCCGAGGAGGGCGGCTCGCTGACGATCCTCGCCACCGCCCTGGTCGAAACCGGCTCCCGCGCCGACGAGTTCTTCTTCGAGGAGCTGAAGGGCACCGGCAACATGGAGCTGCGCCTCGACCGCGAACTCGCCTCCCGCCGGGTCTTCCCCGCCGTCGACATCGCCGCCTCCGGCACCCGCCGCGAGGAACTGCTGCTCTCCCCCGCCGAGTCGGCCGCCGTACGGGGGCTGCGCCGCGCCCTGACGCCCCGGGACGGCGACGCCCACCTGGAGACGCTGCTCAAGCGGATGCGGGAGACCCCGGACAACGCCACGTTCCTGCGGCGCGTCCAGCCGACGCTGCCCACCGGCTGACCCCACGCCGCGGACCGCCATCCGGGTGCTCGCGCCGGGTGTCCGGCCCGGCCATCGGGGCGCGTGCCGGGGCGCGTTCCTACGTTGCTCGCATGATGATCACATTCCCTGTCCGGACGGTCGCGGCGGCCTGCGCGCTCTGCGCGGCGAGCGTGCTGGGACTCGCCCCGGACGCGGCGGGCACGCCGGGCGGCGCCGACCCCGGCCCGACCGCCGGCCCACGGAGCACGGCACCGCCCGCGGACCCGCTGCGGCGCCCCGGCACCCAGGTCCGGGCACCGGCCGGGGTGCGCCCGCTGCCCCGGGTGTCGGCGCTGTCCTGGGTGGTGGCCGACGCCGACAGCGGGGCCGTCCTCGCCGCCCGTGACGCCCACCGCGCGCTGCCGCCCGCCAGCACCCTGAAGACCCTGTTCGCGCTGACCGTGCTGCCGGTGCTGCCCGGCGGGGTACGGCACACCGTGCGCGCCGGGGAGTTGAAGGGGGTCGGCGCGGGCAGCAGCCTCGTCGGGGTCGCCGAGGGGCACGCCTACCGGGTGGCCGACCTGTGGCGCGGCGTCTTCCTCAGCTCCGGCAACGACGCCGTGCACGTGCTGGCCGGGATGACCGGCGGCTGGCGCGGTACGGCCGCGCGGATGCAGGCCAGGGCGCGGTCGTTGGGGGCGCGTGACACGCGCGTGGTGTCGCCGGACGGCTATGACGCGCCGGGCCAGGTGTCGTCGGCGTACGACCTCGCCGTGTTCGGGCGGGCGGGGCTGCGCAACGCCGACTTCGCTCGGTACTGCGCCACCGTGACGGCCCGGTTCCCGGGGAGCGACGGACGGCCGTACCCCATCCGGAACACCAACCGGCTGCTCACCGGGGCCGACGGCGTGGCTCGCTACCGGGGGCTGGTCGGGGTCAAGAACGGCTACACCAGCAAGGCGGGCCACACCCTGGTCGCCGCCGCGCGGCGGGCCGGTCGCACGCTCGTCGTCACCGTGATGAACCCTCAGACGGGCGGCCCGCACGCCGTCTACGAGGAGGCCCGCGCACTGCTCGACTGGGGGTTCGGCGCCGTCGGCCGGGTGCTGCCGGTCGGCTCGCTCGCGGTGCCGCCGCGGTCCGTGGCGCTGCCCGGACCGGCGGCGACACCCGTGGCCGCGGCCAGGGCGGACGCCGGGCCCGGCTGGCGCGCGTCGGCCGCGATCGCGGGCGCGGCGGTGGTGGGCGGCGCGATGGTGGCGCTGGCGCTGCGGCTCATGTCGCGGCGCTCCGTGCCCGCCTGACGCACCGGCGGCCGGGGCGGCGGGCCCGGGGAGCCGGGGGCGTCGTCAGCCCCCGGCCACCTGACGCGCGTACCCGGCACGCGTACGGCCCGTGTTCAGGCCGACGCCGCGACCGGCGCACCGGCGAGCGCGGGGGCCGCGCGGACCGTGCCCACCGGTTCGCCGCCGCCGAGTACCGCCTCGCCGGTGAACGGGGTGAGGAGGTCCGGGTCGACCCCCGCGAGCGCGAGCGCGGCGGCGGTGACGGGGACGCGGGCCCGGCGGGCGCCGTCGGCGATCTTCACGGCGACGGCGCGGCCGTCGGGCAGCGCCGCGACCTGGACGCCCTCGTAGCCGTCCTTGGCGAGCAGTCCCGGTACGGCCCCCATCAGCGCGGCGACGTCGCGCCCGGCGCCGGAGGCCATCTCGGCGTGGGCGCGCATCGCGTCGGCGACCCGTGCCCCGGGGGTGCCCGGCGCGGCGGTGGTGAGCCGGGCGGCGGCGCGGGCGAGGCCGGTCAGGGAGACGGCGAACAGCGGGGCGCCGCAGCCGTCGACGGTGACGTGGGCGACGCGCTGGCCGGTGAGGTCCTCGACGGTCTCCGCGACGGCCCGCTGGAGGGGGTGCGCGGGGTCCAGGTAGTCGGGCAGGGACCAGCCGTTGAGGCGGGCGGTGCACAGCATCGCGGCGTGCTTGCCGGAGCAGTTCTGGGCGAGCCGGGAGGGCGCCCGGCCCGCGCGGACCCAGCTGTCCCGGACCACCGGGTCCAGCGGCAGGTCGGGCACGTTGCGCAGCTCGGCCTCGGTGAGCCCGGCCACTTCGAGGATGCGGCGGGCGCCGGTGAGGTGGCGGTCCTCGCCGGAGTGGCTGGCGGCGGCGAGCGCCAGCAGGGCGCCGTCGAGCGGGAGACCGGCGCGGACCATGGCGACGGCCTGGACCGGCTTGAGCGCCGAGCGCGGGTAGCACGCGGCGTCGGGGTCGCCGAGCTGGAACCCGGTCCGGCCGTCGGCGCCGAGGACGACGACGGAGCCGTAGTGGACGCCCTCGACGACCCCGCCGCGTATCAGGTGGGCGACGGGGGCGTGGCGGGGTTCGCGGACGGGGGGTGGTGCCGCGGGAGAGCTGGGGTGTGTCACTGCCGGTTTCTGTCCTGTTCTGTCCTCGACGGGGCGACTGGTGGTTCAGTCGGTGCGCGTGGCGCGCACGATGTCGGTGAGGGTGGTCTCGACGCGGTCGATGTGGTGGGCCATGGCTTCCCGCGCGTCCTGCTCGCTGCCGTCCGTGAGCGCCTCGACGATGGCGCGGTGCTCGCGGTTGGACTGCTCGCGACGGCCGCCGAGCTGGTTGAGGAACGCCGACTGGCGGGCCAGCGCGTCCCGGATCTCCTCGATGACCCGGCGGAAGACGGGGTTCTGGGCGGCCTCGGCCACGGCGAGGTGGAAGAGGGTGTCCATGGCGACCCAGGCGGTGGTGTCCGTCTCCCGTTCCATCCGGTCGAGCAGGTGGGCGAGGTGGTCGAGGTCCTCGGGGGTGCGGCGGCTCGCCGCGTACCCGGCGACGGGGATCTCGACATGGCGGCGCACCTCCAGCAGGTCGCTGGCCGCGTAGTCGCCGAAGGTCGGGTCCTCGACCGTGGCGGCGACCACGAAGGTGCCCTTGCCGGTCCTGGAGACGGTCAGCCCCATGGTCTGGAGCGCGCGCAGGGCCTCCCGCAGTACGGGCCGGGAGACCTCCAGGGTGCGGCACAGCTCCGCCTCGGAGGGCAGCTTGTCCCCGATCTCGTACGCACCGCTCTCGATGGCGCCGCGCAGGTGCGCGAGCACGGCCTCCATCGCGCTGACGCGACGCGGCACGGCGGGGGCTGCTGTCTGGCTGTCTGACAGGTTCACGGACGTGATGGTGCGGCGGGGGTCGACCGGTTGTCAAGAACCGTCGAGTGTCAAGAACTGTCGAGCACAGTCCTCACCCCCACACCGCCCGTGCCACCGCCACCCCCGCGACCGCCGCGGCCAGCCCCGCCGCCACGCTGGCCAGCGCGTTCGCGGCGGCGTACAGCCGGGCCCCGGACTCCGCCAGCCGCAGGGTCTCGTAGGAGAAGGTCGAGTACGTCGTCAGGGCGCCGCACAGCCCGGTGCCCAGGAACAGCAGCAGGTCCGAACCGGCGGCTCCGGCGACGGCCGCGCCGGTGAGGAGGCCGAGCAGGAGGCTGCCGACGACGTTGACCGTGAAGGTGCCCCACGGGAAGACGGAGTCGTGCCGGGACTGCACCGCGCGGTCGGTGAGGTAGCGCAGCGGGGCGCCTACCATGCCGCCCGCGACGACCAGGAACCAGTTCACTCGGCGCCCTCACGGCCCACGTACCGGATGACCTCACACGCGTCGAGGGTGACCAGGCCCTCGGTGACGAGTTCGTCGAGCCGCGGCAGGAACGCCCGTACCCGCTCCTCGGTGTCGATGATCACCACGGCCACCGGCAGGTCCTCGCTCAGGGAGAGCAGCCGGGAGGTGTGGATCAGGGAGGACGCGCCGAAGCCCTCGACGCCGCGGAAGACGCTGGCGCCCGCGAGCCCGGCCTCCCGGGCGCGGTGCACGATCTCCGAGTACAGCGGCCGGTGGTGCCAGACGTCGTACTCGCCGACGAAGACGGTCAGGCGCAGGGCGCGCCCGGTCAGTCGGGTCATCGCCGCCTCCGGGTCAGGACGCGGCGGGCCGCCGTCGCCGCGAGCCACACCGCCGTGAGCGCCGTGAGCAGGGTGGCGGCGAGGTAGGCCAGCGCGGTGCCGGGGCGGCCCGCGTCCAGCAGGTCGCGGACACCGACGGCGTAGGTGGAGAAGGTGGTGAAGCCGCCGAGGACGCCGGTGCCGAAGAAGGGCCGCAGCAGCGGGTGGGCGGGGCGGCCCTCCGTGACGGCCACCAGGAACACGCCGATGACCGCGCAGCCGACGGCGTTGGCCCAGAAGACGGCCCAGGGGAAGCCGCCCGGTTCGGCGGGCCAGCGCAGGGCCAGCGCGTACCGGGCCGCCGCGCCCGCGCCGCCGCCGAGGGCGACCACCGCGACGACGGGCAGGTGCGCGCGCCGGGCCGACCGGCGTGCGGGGCGGCTGTCCACGGGGAGGCTGTCGGCCTCGGGGGCTGTCATCGTCCTACGTCTCCTACTCGCCAGGCCCGGACGGGGACGCCTGTCGTCGCGAGGAGGGACCGTTGGCGGCACCGGTGCCGCGGTTCGGGTACGGCGGGCCCCACCGCCGCGCCGCGCGGGTGATCGCGGCCGGGCAACAGCGTAACTCCGGGTCCGGGGCCCGGTCACCTCGGGAGCCGTCGACCGGGCGGGGCTGCCGGTCGGCGCCGGGGCGGTGCCGCGCAGACCGCGGCGCCGTGCTCCCGCAGACTGCCGAGGACCGAGCGGCCGTCGGTCTCGCGGACGCTGGTGGCCCTGCGGAAGCGGGTGTGGCGGCGTGCTGGGTGGGGGACGACCCGAGGGCGAGGAGTCCGACCACGCGGGTGGGGCGGCAGGGCACGTGGACGGCGGCGCGGGAAGATGTGAACGGTGCTCCCCGGCGTTCTCCCGTTACCGGGGTTCACCAGCCCTTCTCGAACATCCGGGCGACCTCGGCGACGCGCACCTCGTCGCGGCGGTAGTACGTGCGGCGCCTGATCCTCTTGGCGCGCAGCACGCCGATCGCCGTGAGGAGGGCGAGGTGGCGCTCGGCGACGGGGCGGGTGACGCCGAGCCGGGCGGCGACCGCGTCGGCGGTGACGCCGTCGGTGCCGGGGTCCGCGTGCCGTGGGGCGGGGAAGTGGGCGGCCGGGTCCTTCAGCCACTGCAGGATCTGCAGGCGCACGCCAGTGACGGGAGTCCTCAGCATCTCGTCGTCCCTCTCGGTCCGGCCCTGAACGGACGGCTTCCCACTGTGCCGCCCCGCAGACCCCCGTGTCCGGGACTCGCGGGTCGTTGTCCGGGACCGGACGGCGTTTTGACGCGGGCGCGCCGGGGCCGGTCCGGGCGGGCCACCGCCCCGACGCCGGAGGCCCGGCCGCGCGCGAGACGCTGCCGCGCGCGGCCGGACCCCTCACCCGTGGGTCAGCCCAGGGTCAGCCGCCGGTCAGCGGTGGCGGAACCACGCCATCGCCGGGAGCGCCCGGTCGTCGTACCCGAACAGCGCCTGGTTCTCCCAGCCGTTTCCGGAGGCGGGGTCGGCGGGGTCCCAGCCGTTGCCGTCCACCGCGGTCCAGGTGGCCTCCCAGGAGAAGACGCCCAGTCCGCGGCCGTGGGGGACGGCCTCGACGATGCTCGCGACGTCGTTCATCCACCGGGTCTGCCCGGCCGTGCTGGCGGGGTAGCCGGGGACCAGTTCCCCGCTGACGTCGATGATGTTCTCCAGCGCGTCCTCGCTGTCCAGGCGGAACGGGTAGGCCGTCTCGGCGACGTAGACGGGCTTGCCGTAGCGGGCCGCGGCGTCGTCCAGGGTGGTCTGGAAGTCGGACAGGGTGCCGTGCCAGTAGCCGTAGTACGACAGCCCGACGACGTCGAACTTCACGCCCTTGGCCACCGCGTTGTCGAACCACCAGCGGGTTCCGGCGAGGTCGCCGCCCTTGGCCAGGTGCAGGGCGACGGTGGTGGCGGGGCTGACCGCCTTGACGGCGTCGTAGCCGGAGTTGAGCAGACCGGCGAGCTGCGTCCAGTTGTCGGTGGAGCCCTCGCTCCACAACATGCCGCCGTTGATCTCGTTGCCGACCTGGACCATGTCGGCGGTGGTGCCCTGCGCCTTCAGCGCGTTCAGCACGTCGTACGTGTGGCGGTAGACGTCCGTCCTGAGCTGGCCGTAGGAGTGACCGGCCCAGGCGGCGGGCTTGGTCTGGGTGCCGGGGTCGGCCCAGGTGTCGGAGTAGTGGAAGTCGACCAGGAGCCTCATGCCCCGCGCCTTGACGCGCTGGGCGACGGCCAGCACGCGCGCCTTGTTGTTGTAGCCGTCGGCGGGGTCCACCCAGACCTTCAGGCGCGCGTAGTTCATCCCGGCGGAGCGGAGGATGGTGAGGGCGTCGCCCGGGGCGCCGGACGCGCTGCGGTAGACGCCGCCCTTGGCCTCGCTCTTGGCGAGGGAGGAGATGTCGGCGCCCTTGATCGCTGTACCGGACGTGCCGGACGTCAAGGTCAGATCGTCAACATTGATCCAGTTGCCCGCGTTCGCGTCACTGTTGACGCTGACGGTGCACTGGTTGCCGGTCACCTTGACCGGCACGACGATACGGATCCACCCTGACGCCGAGACCGGCAGATCCGTGCGCTGCTCGGCCCCGCCGCAGTTCTTCAGCGCTAGGTACGCGGCGTTCTGGCCGCCGCCGGAGCGCACCCAGGCGGTCAACCGGTAGTCGCCGTTCGCCAGCCCGGACAGGTACTGGTAGGTCTCCACCTTGTAGGCGGACGGCGACCAGTGGCTCAGCCGGTAGCCGCCGCTGTGGCCCCCGGCCTCCGTGTACGACGCGGCGACGGCGCCGTACTCGGACCAGCCGCCGGGAACGGCGGCGCCCGTGCCGTCGGCCTCGAAGCCGCCGTTGGTGAGCGTGCTCGCGGCCTGGGCCCGCGTGGGCAGGGCGGTGAGGGCGAGCCCGGCCACGAGCGGCAGGAGCAGGGCCCTGAGTGTGCGTCTGGGATGGAACATCGTCGTCCGTCGTCCCTTCGACGTGGTGGGGAGGGGAGCCTCCGCCGGGCGTACGGCCCCGCTGGAGCCGCCGCGGTGGCGGAGGCGGCCCCTCCGCCCGCGGCTCGTACGGCTCGCGCGGGCGGAGGGGAGTCGGGTTCAGCCGTCGAGCCGGACGACCCGGACGGCACCCGCCGGGACCGCCAGGCGGCCCGCGGCGCGCTCTCCCGTCAGCAGCTCGGTGCCGGGCCCGTCCAGCGGCACCTTGGCGTCGACGGCGGTGTGGTTGAGGGCGAACAGGTAGCTGCCCCGCTCCCCCGCGCGGCGCACGACCTCCACGTCCCGCGGCAGGTCGGCGCGCGGGGCGATCCGCGCGTCCGCCCCGGCCAGGGCGAGCACGGCGTCGAGGCCCTCGACGCCCAGGCGGGTGGAGACGTACCAGGCGGTGCCGTCGCCGAGGCGGTGCCGGGTGACGGCGGGGCGGCCCGCGGTGAGCCCGTCGGCGTACGCCCACACGGTCTCGGCGCCCCGCGGCACCACGAACTCCGTCCACACGTCGGCGTCCAGCCCGGCGCCGTCCGGCCCGGTCAGCCGCACCCGGTCACCGGCGAGCAGCGGCGAGAACTCCTCGACGGTGAGCCCGAGGACGTCCCGCAGCGCGCCCGGGTAGGCGCCCTCGTGCACGGCGTCGTGCTCGTCGACGATGCCGGAGAAGTACGACACCACCAGCGTGCCGCCGCCCTCGACGTACCGCCTCAGGTTGGCTCCCGCCGCCTCCGTCATCAGGTACAGGGCGGGGACGACGACAAGGGGATAGGCCGACAGGTCGGCTTCCGGGTGGGCGAAGTCGACGGTGAGGTGGCGGTCGTAGAGCGCCTCGTAGAAGGTGTCGGCGCGCTCGCGGGCGTCGTGGTCCTCGCTGGGCCGCCAGTCGAGGGACTGGGCCCACCAGGAGTGCCAGTCCCACAGCACGGCCGCGTCGGCGATGGTGCGGGTGCCGCGGATCTCGTTCAACGATGCCAGGGTGGCGCCGAGTGCGACGACCTCGCGCCACACGCGCGTGTCGGTGCCGCCGTGCGGGACCATCGCCGAGTGGAACTTCTCGGCGCCGCGCCGGGACTGCCGCCACTGGAAGAACATGGCGCCCTCGGAGCCGCGCGCGACGTGGGCGAGGGAGTTGCGGGCCATCTGCCCGGGTGCCTTGGCGGGGTTGCGGGGCTGCCAGTTGACGCCGGACGTGGAGTGTTCGAGGAGCAGCCAGGGGGCGCCGCCCGCGACGGAGCGGGTGAGGTCGGCGGCCATGGCGAGGTTGACGTGGGTGCGGCGGCCGTCGGTGATCAGGTAGTGGTCGTTGGTGACGAGGTCGACCTCGCGGCCCCAGGCCCAGTAGTCGACGGAGTCGCACTGGCTGAAGGCGGTCATGAAGTTGGTGGTGACCGGGACCCCCGGGGACAGCCGGTGCAGGATGTCCCGCTCCGCCAGGAAGTTCTCCCGCATGGTGGCGTCGGCGAACCGGCGGTAGTCGAGGGCCTGGGTGGGGTTGCCGACGGTCGGGGTGAGACGCGCGGGGTTGATCTCGTCGAGAGTGGAGTAGCGCTGGCCCCAGAAGGCGGTTCCCCACGCCTCGTTGACCGCGTCGACACCGCCGTACACCGTGGTCAGCCACCGGCGGAAGTGGGCGGCGCAGGAGTCGCAGTAGCAGGCGGAGACGGGGACGCCGTACTCGTTGTGGACGTGCCACATCGCCAGGGCCGGGTGGTCGGCGTAGCGCTCGGCCAGCTTCGTGGTGATGTTCGCGGCGGCGGCGCGGTAGTCGGCGTTGCTGTGGCAGATGGCGCCGCGCGCGCCGAAGGCGTACCGGGAGCCGTCGGCGGCGACGGGCAGCGCGTCGGGGTGGGCGCGGTAGAACCACGCGGGCGGTACGACGGTGGGGGTGCCGAGGTCGACGCGGACGCCGTTCTCGTGGAGCAGGTTCAGGACGCGGTCGAGCCAGCCGAAGTCGTACCTCCCGGGCTCCGGCTCCAGGAGCGCCCAGGAGAAGATCCCGACGCTCACCATCGAGACCCCGGCCTCGCGCATCAGCCGGATGTCCTCGCGCCAGACGCTTTCCGGCCACTGCTCGGGGTTGTAGTCCCCACCGAAGGCGAGCCTCGTGAGGCCCTGGGACGTGGTCTCCGGCATGGATCTCTCCCGATTAATCGATCATTTGGGAACGTGCACACACAACGGTGGCGCTTCGAGGCCAACATAACCGCACAGCAACAACCATTGACAAGTGTCCGGGATGTTTCTCTACTGTGAACGCTCACAGAAGCATGGCAGGCCCCCGCAGCAGGCGGAGGGCCCCAGGCCAGGGGAGAGATCCATGCCCAACACGACGCGCCGTCGCCTCGTGACCATGTCCGTCGCCGTCGCCCTCGGCGCCACCGCCCTCACCGCGTGCGGCTCGTCCGACGACGACGGCGACGCCCGGTCCGGTCCCGTCTCGCTGACGTACTGGACCTGGACGCCCGGGATGGACAAGGTCGTCGACCTGTGGAACAAGGGGCCCGGCAAGGAGAAGCAGATCACCGTCACGGTGAAGAAGCAGGCGTCCGGCGACACCCTCGTCACCAAGATCCTCACCGCGCACAAGGCGGGCAAGGCTCCCGACCTGGTGCAGGCCGAGTACCAGGCGCTGCCCACCCTGGTCAGCAACGACGCGCTCGCCGACATAGCCGACCAGGTCGGCGACGCCGAGAACAGCTTCGCCAACGGCGTCTGGCAGCAGACCACGCTGGGCACGGACGCGGTCTACGCGGTGCCGCAGGACATCGGGCCGATGATGTTCTACTACCGCGCGGACCTGTTCGAGAAGTACGGCCTGAAGGTCCCCACCACCTGGGACGAGTTCGCCGAGACCGCCCGCGCGCTGAAGGAGAAGGCCCCCGGGAAGGACCTGACCACGTTCTCCGCCAACGACTCCGGCCTCTTCGCGGGCCTCGCCCAGCAGGCGGGCGCGCGGTGGTGGACCACCGAGGGCCAGAAGTGGAAGGTCGGCATCAACGACGCGGCGACGAAGAAGGTCGCCGACTTCTGGGGCGGCCTGGTCGCGGAGGGCGCCATCGACAACCAGCCGATGTACACCCCGGCCTGGAACAAGGCGCTCAACACGGGCCAGCAGATCGCCTGGGTCAGCGCGGTCTGGGCGCCCGGCACCCTGACCACCGCCGCGCCCGACACCAAGGGCAAGTGGGCCATGGCCCCGCTCCCCCAGTGGTCCGCCAGCGAGGACGTCACCGGCAGCTGGGGCGGCTCCTCCACCGCCGTCACCACGGACTCCGAGCACCAGGACGCCGCCGCCGAGTTCGCCGCCTGGCTGAACACCGACGGGGACGCCCTGAACGCCCTCGCCAAGGAGAGCGGCATCTACCCGGCCTCCACGTCCGCCCAACTCAGCGGCGCCTTCAGCACGCCGCCCGACTACTTCTCCCAGCAGGCCGACTTCTACACCCAGGCCGCCGAGATCGCGAAGACCACCGCGCCCTCGGCCTG
Organism: Streptomyces sp. NPDC006997; assembly: GCF_040635175.1. NCBI lineage: Bacteria > Bacillati > Actinomycetota > Actinomycetes > Kitasatosporales > Streptomycetaceae > Streptomyces > Streptomyces sp. NPDC006997. The sequence goes on along the minus strand of NZ_JBEYHH010000020.1, from coordinate 96,759 downwards.
GGGCCCCAACGTGAACGTCGCCTACACCACCTTCAAGGACGCGTTCGGCGCCGCCGCGAAGAACAAGTCCGACTTCACCGCCGCCCTCGACACCATGCAGGAGGAGACGGTCGCCGACCTGGAGAAGCAGGGCTTCGAGGTCGCCGAGTGAGAACCGCAGCGGGCCGGAGGTCGCACGGGGTCAAGGGGGCCCCGTACGCCCACCCGTCTCCGACCACCCTCAGACGAGCGCGAAGCGCCCCCTACTTCTTCCTCCTCCCCGCGACGCTCCTGTTCCTCCTCTTCTTCGCCCTCCCCATCGGCTACGCGGTCTGGCTCAGCTTCCGCAAGGCGCGGGTGTCGGGGCTGGGCCTGGGATCCGGCGCACGCCGCGAAGTCTGGGCGGGTCTCCGGAACTACACCGACGCCCTCGGGGACGGCGAACTGCTCGACGGCGCGCTGCGCGTGCTCGGGTACGGCTGCATCGTCGTCCCCGTCATGCTCGGTCTGGCCCTGCTGTTCGCGCTGATGCTGGACTCCGACCGGGTCCGCCTCGCCCCCTTCACCCGGCTCGCGATCTTCCTGCCGTACGCCATCCCGGGGGTGGTGGCGGCGCTGCTGTGGGGCTTCCTCTACCTGCCGGACGTCAGCCCGTTCTCCTTCGTGCTGGACCGGCTGGGGCTGCCGCAGCCCGACCTGCTGGACGGCGGGCCGCTGTACCTCGCGCTGTCGAACATCGCGGTGTGGGGCGGCACCGGCTTCAACATGATCGTCATCTACACCGCGCTCCAGGCCATCCCGGTCGAGGTGTACGAGGCGGCGAAGCTGGACGGTGCCACGCCGACCCAGATCGCGCTCCGCGTCAAGATCCCGATGGTGGCACCGTCGCTGGTGCTGACCTTCTTCTTCTCGATCATCGCGACGCTCCAGGTGTTCAGCGAGCCGACCACCCTCAAACCGCTCACCAACTCGGTGTCCACCACCTGGAGTCCGCTGATGAAGGTGTACCAGGACGCCTTCGGCAAGGGCGACGTCTACGCCGCCGCGGCGCAGGCGACGCTGATCGCGCTGGTCACGCTGGTGCTGTCCTTCGGCTTCCTGCGGGCCGCGAACCGCCGCGACAGGCAGGAGGCCACGCGATGAGTTCCGTCGCCGTCCGCGAGGCCGCCCCGGCCGCGGGTACCACCCCGGGCACCGCCCAGGGCCCGCCGCCGCGCCGCCGTGTCGCGCTGGTCCCGACGCTCACCCTGCTCCTCGGCGCGCTGTACTGCCTGCTCCCGGTGGCGTGGGTGGTGATCGCGTCCACCAAGTCGGGCAGCGAGCTGTTCTCCACGTTCACGTTCCTGCCGGGCAGCGGCTTCACCGAGAACCTCACGGACCTGAACGCCTACCGCGACGGCGTGTACTGGCGGTGGATGGGCAACTCCGCCCTCTACGCCGGCCTCGGCGCGCTCCTCTCCACGGCCGTGTCGGCGATCAGCGGGTACGCGCTGGCGACCTACCGGTTCCGCGGCCGGGAGACGGTGTTCAACGTGCTGCTGGCCGGGGTGCTGATGCCGCCGGTGATCCTCGCCATCCCGCAGTACCTGCTGCTGGCGAAGGCGGACCTGACCGACTCCTACCTGTCGGTGCTGCTGCCGCAGATCCTGTCGCCGTACGGCGTCTACCTCTCGCGGATCTACGCCGCCGCGGCCGTCCCCGCCGACGTCGTGGAGGCCGGGCGGATGGACGGGGCGGGCGAGTGGCGGATCTTCAGCCGGATCGCGCTGCCGATGATGGTCCCGGGTCTGGTGACGGTGTTCCTGTTCCAGTTCGTGGCGGTCTGGAACAACTTCCTGCTGCCGTACATCATGCTCAGCGACGACGAGAAGTTCCCGATCACGCTCGGCCTGTACACCCTGCTCGAACAGGGCGCGAACACGCCCGCGCTCTACACGCTGGTGATCACCGGGGCGTTCCTCGCGGTACTGCCGCTGGTCGCGCTCTTCCTGGTCGTCCAACGGTTCTGGAGCCTGGACCTGCTCTCCGGGGCCGTAAAGTCATGACCATGAGCAACACCACGGGGGGGCGGCGCAGACCGCCGACGATCCATGACGTGGCGCGCGAGGCGGGCGTCTCGCGCGGCACCGTCTCCCGGGTCCTCAACGGCGGCCACTACGTCAGCCCGGCCGCGCAGGAAGCGGTCAACGCGGCCATCCGCAAGACGGGTTACGTCGTCAACCGGCACGCCCGCTCGCTGATCACCGGCCGCAGCGACTCGGTCGGCTTCCTGCTCACCGAGCCGCAGGAGCGGTTCTTCGAGGACCCCAACTTCAACGTGCTGCTGCGCGGTTGCACCCAGGCGCTGGCCGCGCACGACATCGCGCTGCTGCTGATGCTGGCGGGCACGGAGGACGAGCGGCGGCGCATCACCCGGTACATCACCGCCGGGCACGTCGACGGGGTGCTGCTGGTCTCCAGCCACTCCGGCGACCCGGTGGCGCAGGAACTGCGCGAGGCGGGGGTGCCGCTGGTGGCGTGCGGCAAGCCGCTCGGCCTCGGCTCCAAGGTCAGCTACGTCGCCGCCGACGACCGCGACGGGGCCCGGGACATGGTGCGGCACCTGCTGTCCCTGGGACGGCGCCGGATCGGCGTGGTCACCGGCCCGCTGGACACCCCGGGCGGGGTGGAGCGTCTCGCCGGGTACGAGGAGGTGCTCGCGGAGGCGGGCATCGAGGTCGACGAGCGGCTCGTCGTCTCCGGCGACTACAGCCGGGCCAGCGGGGAGGCGGGCGCGGAGCGGCTGCTCCAGCGGGCGCCGGACGTCGACGCGGTGTTCGTCGCCTCCGACCTGATGGCGCAGGGCGTGCTGGCCGCGCTCCAGCGGGCCGGGCGGCGGGTGCCGGAGGACGTCGCGGTGGGCGGCTTCGACGACTCCCCCGCCGCGGTCTCCGCCAGCCCCGAGCTGACGACCATCCGGCAGCCGTGGGACCGCATCAGCGCCGAGATGGTGCGGGTGCTGATCGCCCAGATGGGCGGCGAGGACCAGGCGGCGGTGATCCTGCCGACGGAGCTGGTGGTGCGGGAGTCGACCTGAGCGGTCGCAGGGCGCGGGCACGGCGAACCGTGCGGGGGCACGGCAACCGGTCAGGATTCGAGAAGCCGTCCCCCGCCGCCCCGGCCTAGCGTGAGACCACCGGCAGGACGGACGCGCCGGGCAGCTCCCACCTCCTACCCGAGGAGTACGCCATGACCGAGGCAGCGAACACGATCATCTACCCCGTCAAGGACCTGGACCGCGCGAAGGGGCTGTTCAGCGCCCTGCTGGGGGTCGATCCCTACGCGGACGAGCCCTACTACGTCGGCTTCCGGGTCGGCGGGCAGGACGTCGGGCTCGACCCCAACGGGCACGCCAAGGGCATGACGGGTCCGGTGCCCTACTGGCCCGTGGCCGATATCCGGGGAAGCCTCGCGGCGCTGCTGGCCGCCGGATCGGAACCCGTCCAGGACGTCCAGGACGTGGGCGGCGGCAAGCTGATCGCCTTCGTGAAGGACGCCGACGGCAACCTGGTGGGGCTGACGCAGAACCCGCCCGCCTAACTAGTTGCACGCTCAACGATTGCGCGCATCGGTGTTACCGTGCGGGTATGGCAGCGAAGACGGCCGAGGCGGGCCTTGCGCAACGGTGGCGGGAGATCCTCGGCGTGCACGCGCGCACCGTGGCCGAGATCGACCGGGCCCTGCACCCGTACGGCCTCGGCGCCAGCGACTTCGAGGTGCTCGACGTACTCACCACCGAGGCTCCCGACGAGGCCAGCCAGTGCCGGGTGCAGAACCTGGTCGGACGGGTCCACCTGACGCAGAGCGCGCTGTCCCGGCTCATCGGCCGCCTGGAGAGGGAGGGCCTCGTCGAGCGCTCCGTCTGCACCGACGACCGGCGCGGCGTGTGGGTACGGCCGACCGACAAGGGGCGGGCCCTGCACGCCGAGGTGCTTCCGGTGCAGCGGGCGGTCCTGGAGCGGATGCTCGGCGAGCGGCCCGCGCCTTAGGGGTCCTTTCAGGTCGCGTGGTCCGGTGCCTTGCGTCGGAAGGCACCGGAGCGCCCTCGTGGCGGAGCCACGTGGGCGTTTCGGCGACGCGGCGAGGTGCGGTGCCAGGCCGCGCGACCCGGACGGGCCCAGTGAGAGGCCCCCCTGAGGGCCCCTCAGCGCGGTGAGACCTTCTCAGGGCCGTGCCAGCAGGTTGCGGACGCCCTCCGAGGTGAGGGTCAGGCCGTGCGCCGAACTGGCGTCGATGGTGAGGGACAGGTCGTCGGAGGGCCACTGCGAGGCGAGCGCGCCCAGCGGCACCATGCGGTAGCGGGAGACGAACGGCAGCAGCTCGGCCATCTCCGGCTCCGAGGTGAACACCGGCACCACGGGCTCGCCACCCGGCTGCTCGAGGACCGGCAGCGCCACGGCGGCCGGGTCGGCGGCGTCCTCGTCACCGATGTCGTCGGGCACCGGCACCAGCACCTCGCTGCTCGCGAGCGTGTCCAGCGCCTCCTGGTCCTCGGTGTTGGCGACCAGCGCGTCCAGCGCCTGCTGGGCCGGGGTGGCGTTCGGGTCGTTCGCGGGTGTCTCCATGGTGGGTTCCCTGGTCGTGGCGGTCGTACGGCCTCCGCCCGGGCGAAGATCGCCACCCGGTGCGGTGCCCGACGCGTACCCGGTCGAGGGCCGGGCAATCCTGTCCGGCCGGGGCGAGTGGTGAGGTGGCCGCGGTGAGGGCGGGGCGCGCGTGGTTACCGGGACGGAGTGACCGGAGAGATCCGAGAGTCTCCAGAGACAGGAGGTGTGGCACTCATGGACCGCACGACGAGTGCCCGGGACGTCGTCAAGGCCGTCAAGGACGTCGACTTCCCCGCGGGCAAGGACGATCTGATCGACGCGGCCAAGCAGGCCGGCGCCTCACAGGACGTCGTCGCGGCGCTGCGCGGGATGCCGCGGGAGTCGTACGCCAACCGGGACGAGGTCGCCCGGTCGGTGCGCGTGGACCCCGGCTCCGACCTCCACCTGAGCGAGGCGCAGCGGGCCGAGCAGGCCCGCGAGGGTGGCAGGCCCGGTCAGTCGCAGCACCTGCGGGACGTGCCGAAGCCGCCGGTGCAGGACGAACTGGACCGCTAGGCGTGGGGGGAAAGTCCCGCCTGCCGCCCGACGCCCGGCACGCCCCGGGCGGACGTCAGTGCCCGCCGCCCTTGCCCTGACCACCCTTCCTCCCCTGGCCGCCCTTCCTCCCCTGGCCGCCCTTGCCTTCGCCACCACCGTCCTCACGCGCCTTCTCGCCGCCCTTGTCGCCGTCTTCAGGCGTCGGCGCGGGGGTCGGGGGCGCGTGGGGCGCGTCGGGGCGCGGGGTGTGCGGGGTGTCGGGAGCGCCGCCGGTGGTGAACGAGGCGCCCAGGGCGATGCCCGCCGTCAGTACGGCGGCTCCGGCGAGACCGGCGACGCCCTTCAGCGGCCGGGCGAAGCGGGCCGGGCGGGCCGGGCGGGCCGGGCGGGCCGGGCGGGCCGCTGGCACCGGCCCCGACAGCACGGCGGTCGCGGGGAGCGGCTCCCCCCGGGGCAGGACGGCCGTCGTCTCCCCCTGCGGGCCGCCGGGGGCACCGTGCCGCAGGGCGGCCAGCCACGCAGCCGCCTCCGCCGCCGTCGGACGCTCCTCCGGGTCCTTGGCCAGCAGCCGCAGCGCGTAGTCGGCGAGCGGCCCGCCGGCCGCGGGGCGCAGCTCGCCCGGCGGCACGGGCGCGGCGTCGACGTGCTGCTGGACGACCGCGAGTGAGGTGCCGACGAACGGCGGGCGCCCGGTGAGCAGCTCGTAGAGCACACAGCCGAGCGCGTACACGTCGGAAGCGGGCCCGCTGGGCCGGCCGACGGCGCGTTCCGGTGCCAGGTAGGCGGCGGAACCGATGATCTTGCCGGTGGCGGTGAGGGTGCGGGCGGCGGCGTCGGTGAAGCGGGCGATCCCGAAGTCCGTGATCTTCACAGTGTGGTCGGTCGTGAGCATGACGTTGCCGGGCTTGATGTCCCGGTGGACGACCTGCCCGCGGTGCGCGGCGGCCAGGCCCGCGGCCATCTGCGCGGCGATGTCGGCCGCCTCCTCAGGGGCGAGCACGGTGCGCTGGTCGCGTTCCTGGGCGAGGCTGCGCCCGTCGACGAGTTCCATGACGAGGTACGGCCGTCCCCGGTGGGAGCCGACGTCGTAGACCCGCACCAGGTTGGGATGGCTGACCCGGGCGGCCGTCTGCGCCTCCAGGCGGAACCGTTCGGCGTCCTTCGCGTCGGCCTCCCGGGTGCCCTCCGGGGAGAGGAGCTTCACGGCGACGGGGCGGCCCAGTACCTGGTCGGTGCCGCCCCATACCTCGCCCATCGCGCCGCGTCCCAGCGCTCGGTCCAGCCGGTACCGCTCCGCCACTAGCACGCCTACACCCACCTCGTTCCTGAAGCCGCGCGGACGGCGTCGGGGCGCGCGGGGTGGGCAGGCGGACGAGGGGAAACGTCCCCCGCCCACCCCGTGCGGGAGGACCCGCTGGGAGGGAGGACGCGGGCCCCGCGGGACCGTGGTCACGGGCCCACCCGGTACAACGCACCGGCAGATACGGGTGTCACGTCCGGCGGCGGGCAAACCCCGGCCGTGGTCCGGACCCCTTCGGGCCGACGGTTTCCGGACCACGGCGGCTGCCCGACGGGCGTGCCGCGTTACGGCAGTTGGGTGAACGGCGCCAGGAACGCGCGGGCGCCGGGGGTGTCCAGGCGGTACGTCACATTGGTGGCGTAGCACGGGGAGTCACCGGTGATGGTGGTGGCGGCGAGCACGGCACGGCCGCCCAGCACCGCGAAGTTGGGGCCGCCGGAGTCGCCGTAGCAGGCGCCGCCGTTGCCCTGCGGTGCGGTCATCGCGAGGCGGACCCAGGTGTTGTTGAGGGCGTCGAAGGTGACGGGCGCCTTCATCCGGACGCCGCCGCCGGGGTGGGTGTGGCCGCCGGGGCCGCGGTCGGCCTCCTGGGTGCCGTAGCCCGCGACGTACCAGTCCGTGGCGTTGAGGCCGCGCGGGCCGAGGGCGTCCAGCCGGCCCTCGGTCGGCAGGACGGCCGGGGTGAAGTCCCAGCGCGAGGCGACCTGGGCGGCGGGCAGTTCGACGACCGAGATGTCCCGGGTGTCGGACGCCGGGCCGGGGTAGCCGGGGTGGCTGTGGGCGGTGCCCTCGACGGCGACGGCCCTGGCCTGGGCGGCGGGGTCGCCCGGGTGGTCCGCCGCGGCGGCGTCGAGCCCGGACTGCACGTCCTGGTCGAGCGACACGTAGAACCGGACGTTGTCCGGCCAGTCGGTGGTGCAGTGCGCGGCGGTCAGGAAGGTGTCGGCGTCGATCATGGTGCCGGAGCAGACCCAGTCGACCCGGTCCGGGGTGGCGGGGTCGCCGTCGTTGTCCCAGGTGGCGACGAGCGCGCCGACCTCGGTGCGTTCCGGGGCGGGCGTCGCGTTGTACGAGTTGACGGCCGAGGACGGCAGCGCGGTGGCGAGCACGGCCGCGGCTGCCGCCGCGGTGACGGCGGTGGCGCGTATGGCTGACAAAAGAACGGACCCTTCTGCTGGTGGATCGGGGTGTTCTCCTGTGGGAGGTGGGCCAAGTGAAGCGCCTGAAATGATCTAGGGCAAGGGTCGCCACCGCATGCGTCGCGCCAGGGCCACGGGTCCGCAGGGCGCGTCTGCCCGTGTGCCGCGCCGTGCTGTGGGCACCATGGACGGATGAACGGATGGCAGCCGGTAGCGGTCCTCCTCGGCCTCACCGTGGGAGGTGTCGCGCTCCTGTACGCCTGGGGCGTGTGGCTCTCGGCGGCGGCGAGACCCCTGCCGACCGGGCCGTTCGGCGGCGGCCGGGCCCCGCGCGAGCACGCGTTCTCCCGTTTCCACGTGCGCTGGTACCCCGTCACCATGGTCTTCCTGGCCTTCGACATGGAGATGCTCTTCATGTACCCCTGGGTCAGGGTGGTGTCCGAGGTCGGCGCGAGCGCCGTGGTGGAGATGTTCCTGTTCCTCGGGATCCTGTTCGCCGGTGTGCTGTACGCCTGGCGCGAGGGGGCGTTCCGATGGGCCTGAGAGCCGCCCTGTGGCGTACGGCCCTGGCCCGCCCGGCCGCCCTCCTGGTGCCGCTGCCCGGGGCGACCGCCGTCCGGCTGGCCGCCGAGGCCGAACTGCGGCGCCGCGGCTGGCCGCTGGCGGAGACCCCCGCCGCCGCGAACCTGCTGGTGGTCGCCGGGAGCACCGCCGACGAGGTGGTCGAGACGGTGTGGCGGCAGCTCCCCCGCCCCCGGGCGCGCGTGGACCTGCCCGGGACGGCTGACGTCACCCCCCGCCTCGACTCGGCCGCCGCCCGGCTCGCGTCCCCTCCTGAACCACGGCGGGGCCGCGACACGCCCCCGCAGCCCGACGCCGCCGACCTGCCCATGGCCGACCGCGCCGACGACCGCGACGGCCTCCGCCTCGACCAGCTCCACGTCCCCTTCGGCCCCGTCCTCCCCGACTGGCCCTGCGGCCTGGTCCTGGACACGGCCCTCCAGGGCGACGTCATCCAGGAGGTGGAGACCGGCCACCTGCCCGTCCCGGCCGGGACGGCACCGTACTGGAACGCGCCCTGGCTGCGGGTTCTGCGGGGCGAGGACGTCACGCGGGGCGAGGCCGCCCGGTGCCGGTGCGCGGCGCATCTCGACAGCCTCGGCCGGTTCCTCGCCGTGGCCGGCTGGCGGGACGCGGCGGCCCGCGCGCGGCGGCTGCGGGACGCCGCCCTGGCCGACGGCACGGCCTCCGACGGGTACGACGGTGAGGTGCTGCGGCTGGTTCGGCGGGTGTCACGCTCCCGCACCCTGCGTTGGCTGACCGCCGGGCTCGGCCCCCTGCCCGCCGGGCGCGCCCGGCGCCTGGGGGTGACGGGTCCGGCGCTCGCGGCGGACGGCGACGTGCACGACCGGGTACGGGTGTGGCTCGCGGACGTGGCGGAGGCCGTGGGCGGGTTCGGGGACCGTACGCCGCTCACGCGCGGGGACGCGGACGGGCCCCGGGGCCGCCTGGACGGGGAGCGACCGCCCTCGGCCGCGCTGCTCGACGCGCTGCCTGAGCTGCTGACCGGGGCCGAGTTCGGGGCCGCGCGGCTGATCGTCGCCAGCCTCGACCCCGACCTCGACGAACTGGCCGCCGTACCGGCCCGGGAGGCGTCGCATGGCTGACCCGGCACCCCTGTGGCCGGTGTTCGCGCTGCCCCCGCTGCTGGTGGGCACGGCGCTGGTGACGGCCGGTCTCGACGCCGTGCTGGACGCCGTGGCCCGCGACGGACGGACCGGCTCGCCGAGGCGGCTGCTGGGGTACGCCCTGGCGCCGCCGCGTGCGGCGCTGCGGTCGCTGGCGCAGCAGCGGCGCCGTACGGCCGCGTCGGACGCCGTCCTGGGCCGGGTCGGAGTCGTCCTCGTGCCGGTCGCCGCCGTGCTGGCGGGTGCGGTGCTGCCGCTCGGTTTCACCTCCGTGAGCGACTTGTCGGTCGGCGTCGTGTGGTTCAACGCCATGGAGGCGCTGGCCTGGGCGGCGGTGTGGCTGGCGGGCTGGGGGCCGAACTCGGTGCTGTCGCTGGTCGGCGGCTACCGGTTCCTGGCCCAGGGGCTGGCGTACGAGCTGCCACACATGCTCGCCCTCACCACGGCCGCGCTGGGCGCCGAGTCGCTGCGGGTGGGCGAGGTGGTCGACGCCCAGCGCGGGCTGTGGTTCGCGGTGTGGATGCCGGTGGCGTTCGTGGTCTATCTGGTGAGCGCGCTGGCCATGTCGTTCTGGGGTCCGTTCGACGCGCCGACCGGGCGGGACGTGGCGGGCGGCGCAGCGGCGGAGCTGTCGGGGGTGGACCGGCTGGTGCTGCTGGGCGGGCGGTGGCTGCTGCTGGTGGTGACCGCCGCGTTCAGCGTGCCGCTGTTCCTGGGCGGCGGGCACGGTCCGCTGCTGCCGGGCTGGGCGTGGACGCTGGTGAAGACGGCGGCGGTACTGGGGCTGCTGGTCGTGGGCAGACGTCTGGTGCCGGTGCTGCGGATGGACCGGTACCTGGAGCTGGCGTGGCTGGTCCTGGTACCGGCCGTCCTGGCGCAGGCGCTCGTCGTCGCCGTCGTCGTACTCGACTGAAGACCCCTCGGAACGGAAAGCCCATCAGAGACGGAGGCCCTCTCACATGCTCACGGACGTGGTGTTCTGGGTGCTGGGGGTGGTCGCCGTCGCCGCCGGGGTCATGGTGTTCCGCTTCGACTCCATGGCGCGGGCGACCTACGCGCTGCTCACCGCCCTGCTCTGCGTGGGCGGCGAGGTGCTGCTGCTGGGGCTCGACTACCTCGGTGTGGTCATCGTGCTGATGATGACGATCGAGATGGCCCTCATGGCCGTCTTCATGGTGATGTTCATGATGAACCCGGCCGGTCTGATGCCGATGAGCATGGTGCACAACACCAAGGGGGCGGCCGTGATCTGCGGGGTGGTCTTCGCCGGGCTGGCCACCGGCATCCTGCTCACCGACTGGCCGGACCGCCGGGGCGGGCCGCCCGCGGATCCCACCAAGGCGCTCGGCATGTCGCTGATGGGTCCGCAGATGCTCACCATGATGACCTTGGGCATGGCCCTGTTCGCCACCATCGTCGGCACCGTCGTGCTGGCCACCCGCCGTGGCCGCCACGACTCCGCGCGGGAGGCGGGCCGATGACGCTGGAGCTGTTCCTGCTGCTGGCCGCCGCGCTGTTCAGCACCGGTCTGTTCGGCGCGCTGACCCAGCAGTCCGTGGTGATGCTGATGATGGGTCTGGAGCTGATGCTGGGCGGGCTGATCGTCGCCGCCGCGGCGGTCTGGCGGTACGTCTCCCCCACGGCGGCGGACGGGCAGGTGCTGGTCGTCGTCGCGGTCACCGTGATGGCGGTGGAGATGGCCGTCGGTTTCGCCGTCGTCACGGCGCTCTTCCGCGCGCGTGAGGTCGACATGACCGACATGGCGGCGGAGTTGCGGGAGTGAGCGGCCGGTGAGCGCGGTGCTGTGGGCGCTGCTCGCCCTGCCCCTGGCGGCCGGTGCGGTGCTGCTGGCCGCCGGGCGGGCCGCCGACCGCGCGGCCCCGGCCGTCGCCGTCGCCACGGCCGCCGCCTCGCTCGCCCTGGCCTGTGCCGCCGCCTTCGGCCATCCGGCCGTCCGGGCCCCGCTGCTGTCCGGGCTGCCGCTGCGGCTGCGGGTGGACGGGCTGTCGGGGCTGCTCGTGGTCACCGTCGCCGCCGTGACCGTGGCGGTGCTGGTGTTCAGCGTCTGGGACATCGGTCCCGGCGAGGCCCGGGCCCGCTTCTTCGGGCTGATGCTGCTGTTCGCCGGGGCGATGCTCGCCACGGTCACCGCCGCCGACCTGCTGACGCTGCTGATGGCCTGGGAGGTCATGGGCGCCACCTCATGGGCGCTGATCGGCTACTGGTGGCGGGACCCGGACCGGGTACGCGCGGCGGACACCGCGTTCCTGACCACCCGGGCGGCCGACCTCGGCCTGTACCTGGCGGCCGGTGCCGCGCTGGCGGGCGGGCGGCCCGGCTCGCTCGCGCTGGGCCGGCTCGACACGGCCACCGGCCCCTGGCTGCACCTGGTCACCGCGGGGGTCGTGGTGGCGGCGCTCGGGAAGTCGGCGCAACTCCCGTTCGCGTTCTGGCTCTCCCACGCCATGCGGGGCCCGAGCCCCGTCTCGGCGCTGCTGCACTCGGCGACGATGGTGGTGGCCGGGGCGTATCTGCTGCTGCGGCTCGGGCCGCTGCTCGACGCCTCCGGCTGGGGCGCACCGGCCGTCGCGTGGACGGGGGCCGCGACGGCGCTGCTGCTGGGGCTGGTCGCCGTGGCGCAGCGCGACCTCAAGCAGTTGCTGGCGGCGTCCAGTTGCGCGCAGATCGGGTTCATGGTGCTGGCCGCCGGGGCTCACGGGACGGCCGGGGGCACCCTCCAGCTCATGGCGCACGCCGCCGCCAAGAGCCTGGCCTTCCTCGCCGCCGGTGCCTGGCTGACCCTGCTCGGCACCAAGGCGCTGCCCGCGCTGCGGGGCGCGGCACGGCGGCACCGTACGGCCGGGGCCACCTTCACGGTGGCCGCGCTGACGTTGGCGGGGGTGCCGCCGCTGGCGCTGTGGGCGGCCAAGGACGTCCTGCTCGCCGCCGCGCTGGAGCGCGGGCCGTGGCTGTACGCGGTGGGGCTGGCCGGGGCGGTGGTGTCGGCGGCGTACAGCGTGAAGGCGCTGTGGTGGGTGTGGCGGCGACCGGACGGCGACGGCCGGGTGGCGGGCACCGGGCGCCGGGTTCCCCTCGTCGGCGGGCTGCCGCTGGTCGTGCTCGCGGTGGCCTGTGCCGCGCTGACGGTACCCGCGGTGCCGCCCGCGCGGGACGCCGTCGTCCGCGTGCTCGGCGGGGGCCCGCTCACCGCGCCGCACGCCTGGGAGGTCGTCCTCTCCGGCGCGCTGGCCGTCGTGGCGTCCTCGGTCGCGTGGTGGTGGGGCGCGCGGGACGTGCCGGTGCGGTACGCGCGCGTGCGGGGGTGGTTCGGGGGCTGGCTGGGGCTGGAGGCGGTCGCCCGCGCCGTCGTCGTACGGCCGGTGCTCGGGCTCGCGCGGGCGCTGGCCGCGTTCGACGACCGGGTGCTCGACCGGGGGGTGGAGGATGCGGCGCGCGGAGTCGTCGGGCTCGCGCGGGCGCTGGCCGCGTTCGACGACCGGGTGCTCGACCGGGGGGTGGAGGGTGCGGCGGGCGGAGTCGTCGGGCTCGCCGCGCGGACCGACCGGCGGGCCGAGCAGGGGGGCGTCGACGCGGCCGTGGAGGGGGTCGCGTCGGCCGCCGGGGCGCTCGGGCGGTGGGCGCGGCGCCCGCAGACCGGGCAGCTGCACCAGTACCTCGCCCAGGCCGTCGCCGCCTTCACCGTGCTCGCCGTCGTGCTCGTCCTGGTCAGGTGACTTCCGTGTCCGCCGTTCCCGTCGTCGTGAGGTGACTTACGTGCTCACCGTCCTGGTCCTGCTGCCGACCGTCGTGGCGGCGCTGCTGCTGTGCGTGCCGGGCGCCGCGCCGCACGGGCTGTTCCGCTGGGCCTGGGTGGCGACCGCCGCCGCCGAACTGGCCCTCGCCGTCACCGTGTGGGTGGGCTACCGCGCCGACGGCGGCGAGGGGATCGGGTACGAGGTCCGGGCCCGCTGGATCCCCAGCGCGGGCGTGGGCTACCACGTGGGCGTCGACGGGCTGTCGCTGCCGCTGACGGCGCTGACCTGCGTACTGTTCCTGGCCTGCGCGCTGTACGGGCTGCGGGGGAGGCAGCGGGTGCGGGAGTTCGCCGCGCTGTTCCTCTTCCTCCAGACGACCTGTCTCGGGCTGTTCGTGGCGCTGGACCTGATCCTGTTCTTCCTCTTCTTCGACCTGTCGATCGTGGCGATGTACTTCGTGATCGCCGGTTGGGGCCACGGGGGCGCGGCCCGCGCGGCGCTGAAGTTCTTCCTCTACACGTTCCTCGGGTCGCTGGCGCTGCTGCTCGGCTTCATCGGCCTGTACCTCGCCGCCGAACCGCACACCTTCGACATCGTCGAGCTGACCCGGGAGGACCCCCTCGCGGGCCGTTCCGCGTACGGGGCGCTGGTGCTGCTCGCGGTGGCGGTCGGGCTCGCGGTGAAGACGCCGACCGTGCCGTTCCACACCTGGCTGCCGCCCGCGCACACCGAGGCGCCCGCCGCCGGTTCGGCGATCCTGGCCGGGGTGCTGCTGAAGATGGGCACGTACGGGTTCCTGCGGATCGCGATGCCGGTGCTGCCCGCGGCGTGGCGGACGTACGCCGTGGTCTTCGTGGTCGTCGGTGTGGTCTCGGTGCTGTACGGGGCGCTGGTGGCGCTCGCCCAGACCGACTTCAAGCGGATGATCGCCTACACCTCGGTCAACCACATGGGGTACGTCGTGCTGGCCGTCGGCGCCGCCGGGTCCGTCGGCGGCGGTCGGGACGCGGCGCGGCAGCTCGCGGTGACCGGGTCGGTGGTGCAGATGGTCAGTCACGGGCTGCTCACCGGCGCGCTGTTCCTGCTCGCGGGGGCGCTGTACGAGCGGGGCCGCACCTACGACATGGCCGCCTACTCCGGGGTCGCCGGGCGGGCGCCGGTGCTCGCCGCGTGCACGGGAGTCGCGGCGTTCGCGTCGCTGGGGCTGCCCGGGTTCTCCGGGTTCGTCGCCGAGTTCCAGATCCTCGCCGGGAGCCTGGGACCGCGGCCGGTGGCGACCGCGCTGGCCGTGCCGGGGATCCTGCTCACCGCCGCGCTCTTCCTGCGCGCGCTGCAGCGGGTGTTCCTCGGCCCGCCGCGGCTGCCGGTGGCGGCGCCGGGCGCGGACCGGCCGTTCCCCGACCTGCGGGCCCACGAGGGTGCCGCCGTCGTGCCGCTGCTCGTGCTCGGCGTGGTGATCGGCCTCGCGCCGCGGTTCCTCCTCGACGTCGTCGAACCCGCGTCCCGTCAGGTGCTGGAGCTGCTGGCACGATGACCACGCTGACCGCGGCCATGGACGAGAACCCGCTGGACCTGCTCCCCGAGGTCCTCCTCGCCGCCTCCGCCGTGCTCGGGCTGCTGCTGGGTTCCTGGCTGCCGCGCTCCCGGCAGTGGCTGGTCGGGGCGCTGGCCGCGGGGGCGTGCGCGGCGGGCGTGGTGGCGGCGGTGCTGGCCCCGGCGACCACCGCGTTCGGCGGTGCCTTCCTCGTCGACCAGGTCACCGCCACCGCCCGCGTCACCATCCTCGGCGGCACGCTGGTGGTGCTGGCGCTGAGCGTGGTGCCGCTGCGGTCCGACCCGCGCGAGAGCGAGTTCTACGTCCTGCTCCAGCTCGCCGCGCTGGGCGCGCTGATGCTCGCCGGTGCGGGCGACCTGCTGTTGCTGGCGGCGGCGTACCTGCTGGCGAGCGTGCCGTCGTACGTCCTCGCGGGGTTCCGCAAGGACGCCCACGGCACGGAGGCGGCGCTGAAGTTCTACGTCGTCGGCGCGTTCCTCGGCGTGCTGATGCTGACCGGGGTGACGATCCTGTACGCCGCCGGGCGCGGAACGTCGTACGCCGTGCTGCGCGCCGGACTGCCCGCGGCACCCGACGGGTTGGCGGCGGCCGGGGTCGTCGCGCTGCTCGCCGGGCTGCTGTTCAAGGCCGGGGGTGTGCCGGGGCACTTCTGGGTGCCGGACGTGGTGCAGGGCAGTACGGCGCCGGTGGCGGCGTTCCTCGCGACGCTGCCGAAGGTCGGGGCGCTGGCGGCCCTGTACCGGCTGGGCGCGCGGGTGCTGCCGGGCGCGGACGTGCCGTGGGCGGCGCTGCTGGCCGTCCTCGCGGCGGCGTCGATGACGCTCGGCAACCTCGCGGCGTTCTTCCAGCGGGACGTCAGGCGGCTGCTGGCGTACTCGACGGTCAGCCAGGTCGGCTACCTGCTGATGCCGGTGGCCGTGGCGGACCGCAGCGACCTCGCCCAGCAGGCGCTGCTGTTCTACCTCGCCGCGTACGCCGTGACGAACCTCGGCGCCTTCGCGGTGGTCTGCGCTCTGCCGGAACGCCGGGAGACGTCCGACTACCGGGGGCTGGCCCGGGACCGGCCGGGGCTCGCGGCGGCGCTGGGCGTCTGCCTGCTCGGCCTGCTCGGGACGCCGCCGACCGCGGTGTTCCTCGGCAAGCTGGAGGCGTTCGGCGCGGCGTTCGACGGCGGTTTCGCCTGGCTGGCGGTGGTGGCCGCCGTCAACACCGTGGCGTCCCTCTTCTACTACCTGCGCTGGCTCGCCCCCGCGGTCTTCCCACCTCGCGACGCGGTCCCGGACGAGCCGGTCCGCACGGCGTCCGTCACCGCGTACGCGGCGGCGGCCCTGTCCGTCGTCCTGGGCCTGACGGGCGGCCCGGTGCTGGCGCTGCTCGACCGGGCGGGCGGCGGCTGAGGCTCCGCCTCCGTGGTCAGTGCGCGTGCGGTCCCCCGGTCGGCTGCGGCTTCCCCCGGGGTACGAGGGCCAGGGAGAGGACCGCGGCGACGGCCGCCGCCACCGCGCACAGGGTGAAGGCGTCGGTGAAGCCGCCCACCGTGCCCCGCTCGATGCCCGTCGCGGCGACCGTGGAGACCACCGCCACGCCGATCGAACCGCCCACCTCGTGGAAGGTGTTGACGACTCCGGAGGCGAGGCCCGCCTCCTGGTGGTCGACCAGGGCGAGCGCGGTGGTGGTGGCGGTGACGAAGACCGCGCCGATCCCGAGGGAGGCGACGGCGAAGCCGGGCAGCAGGACGGCGTAGACGCTGCCGGTGTCGGAGAGCCGGGTCAGCGGGGCGCAGCCCGCGGCGGCGACCAGCAGGCCCGCGACCGCGGTCGGACGGCTGCCGAGCGTGCCGACGAGCCGGGAGCCGAGGTGGGCGCCGAGGCCGGTGGCGACGGCCACGGGCAGGAAGACCAGGCCGGTCTCCAGCGGGCCGAAGCCGCGGGCGTGCTGGAGGTAGACCGAGCCGAGGAAGAAGAAGGCGATGAGCAGCGCGGTGGCGACCAGCATCAGGAACGCACCCGCCTGCACCGGCCGCCGGGTGAACATCCTCAGGTCCATCAGCGGGGCCCGGCTCGTGCGCTCCACGGCGCCGAAGACGGCGTACAGCACGACGGCGGAGGCCAGCGGCAGCAGGGTGCCGGAGCCGGTCCAGCCGGAGTCTCCGGCCTCGACCAGGCCGTAGATCAGCGCGGCCGTGCCCGAGGTGACCAGCAGCGCGCCGGGGAGGTCGAGCCGGGCAGGGCGCGGCGGCCGGGCCGGGACCAGGGCGGGCAGCGCGACCAGGACGGCGAGGCCGACGGGCACGTTGACGTAGAACACCCACCGCCAGCCGGGGCCCTCGGTCAGCGCGCCGCCGAGCAGCACCCCGGCCGCCGCGCCGCTGCCGCCGAGGGCGGCCCACACGCCGAGCGCCCTGGTGCGTTCGGCGCCGTGGAAGGCGGTGGTGACCAGGGACAGCGCGGCCGGGGAGAGCAGCGCGGCGCCGACGCCCTGGGCGATGCGCCCGCCGAGCAGCGCGGGCGCGTCCTGCGCCAGCCCGGTCACCAGGGAGGCCGCGGTGAACACGGCGAGCCCGGCGAGCAGCGTGCGGCGGGCGCCGAGGGCGTCGGCCAGCCGCCCGCCGAGCAGCATCAGCCCGCCGAAGCAGAGGGTGTACGCGGTGACCGCCCAGGTCAGGGTGGTTCGGCCGAGCTCCAGGTCGACGGCCATGTCGGGCAGCGCGACGTTGATGACGGTGACGTCGAGGATGAGCATGAACTGGGCGACGCAGAGCAGCGCGAGGGCGGCCCAGCGGCGCGGGTCGGGCGGCGGGGCGGTGCCGGGGTGGGCGTGGGCGGTGGAGGAGGGCTGGGTCATGACGGTTCCTCAAGGGCCGGGGGCTGATCTCCGAGGGGACGCGGGACCTGACAGGAACTGAACTGTACGGCACAGTTCATTTGAACTCAACGGTACAGTTCAGTCGGCTGCTAGCCTCGGGGCCATGAGCGTGGACACCCCGAAACCCCGGCCCAGCGGCCCCCGTGCCGAGCAGAAGCGGCGGGCGATCGTCCGGGCCGCCCGGGAGCAGTTCCTGCGTTCCGGGTTCGGTGTCGGCATGGACGCCATCGCCGCCGCGGCGGGCGTCTCCAAGGTCACCGTCTACAACCACTTCGGGAGCAAGGAGGCGCTGTTCTCAGCGGTCATCGCGGGCGCCCTCGACGAGCCCCTCGCCGGGGAGTCGTCGGCCGCCCTGGAGAAGCTCGCCGACGCCGAGGACCTGCGCACGGCCCTCCT
The DNA here is from genome assembly GCF_040635175.1 of Streptomyces sp. NPDC006997. NCBI lineage: Bacteria > Bacillati > Actinomycetota > Actinomycetes > Kitasatosporales > Streptomycetaceae > Streptomyces > Streptomyces sp. NPDC006997. Next base: position 78,959 of record NZ_JBEYHH010000020.1, on the reverse strand, counting down.
GGAGGCCGCCCGTTCCTGGGTGCACGCCGTCCGCGACAACGAGGACGTGGCCGCGCTGCGCGCCCTGGTCGCGGCGGAGGGCCACCGCTTCCCCGAGATCGCCGGCGCCTGGCGCCACCACGGACCCGAGGGCCACCACCCCGCCCTCGCGAACGCCCTGCGCGCCCTCGACGCCCAGGGCCGCCTGACCATTCCCGACCTCCGCACGGCCCTGCTCCAGCTGTACTCCCTGCTGGTCTTCCCGCACATGGTCTTCGGCACCTACGGCACCCGGGTCGACGACGACCTCACCGAGCGGCTGCTGGTGGGCGGCGTGGACATGTTCCTGGGGCACTACGCCCCGGGGGTGGGCTGACACACGGGCGGCGGGGCCCCACCGTCCTCCCCACCCACCAGGTCACGCACCCTCTGCTCACCGGTCCCGACGGCCAGCGACCGCTGGCGCCTCCGGGTCGTGAGGTGTGGCTGGCCATGCTCCGCGGCCCACCAGATCGAGGACGAGCGCGGCGATGTTCCAGGCGTCGTCCTCGCCGCGGTGATGACGTCCCTCAAGCGGCAGTCCGGCGATCCGCAGGGCGTGGTCCATGCCGGGCTTCCCGCGCAGTCCGTAGGCCGCGGCGAACACGGCCTTGGCGTTGGTATGGGTGCGCTCCGCGGGGTGGCCGAAGGGGTAGGCCACCCCGTCGGTCCGACTCTGCCGGGCGAACTGCCGACGGTCGTACTCGCCCCAGCTCGCCCAGGGACGCGTCCCTGCCTCGTACTCCTCGACGAGGATCCGACAGGCCTCGGCAAAGGTGACACCCTGTTCCACCTCGGCCTGCGTCAGGCCGGTCAGCGTGGTGCAGAAGTCGCTCACCGCCGACCGGGCGGGACGGACCAGGAGACGATGCCGGGATACCCGGCGCCGTGCCGGGACGTCCACGACGGTGAGGCCGATCTCGATGATCTCGTTCACGGAACCGGGCGGCGGCTGCCCTTCCCAGCAGGTGGCTTCCACATCAATGACGTTCAGCAGGGCGGATTCCTGGCGCATGGGCCGAGGGTAGGGGGCGGCCCGCGGCGGCGAACGGCGGGCCTCCCGCCACTGCGGTGCGCCGGCTTCGACCACGGAGGACGCCAGCAGCCCGGACACCGTCGACCGCGCTGCGCGGGCGCGGCAGACGCCCGGAACCGTCGTCGGCGACGGCCACGACGTCCCGTTGGACATCCATCACCAGAAGTGCGCTGTTCGCCATGCCTACGGCCCCTTGTCCCTCGGGAGACGGGTCAAGCCCGGTGGATCAAGCGAGCCGCGGCGGAGGTCCCGGAGATCCTCGGCAGCGTCGTGCCCCAGGGCGCCCCGGGACCTGAGAGGCCTGGACCGGCTGTCCCGGGGTATCCGTGAACCCACGCGGCCCGGCACCAGGCCGGGCGCCTCGAAGGAAGGAGCGGCGTGTCCGCACTACTCGAAAAGATCAAGCGCTTCGCGAGGAGCCCGCAGGGTCGGCGTGCGATCGGCCAGGCCCGCCGTACCGCGGCCGATCCGCGCCGCCGCGCCCAGGCCCAGCGGTTCATGAGCAAGCTGCGCGGCCACCGGTAGCGGGGCGAAGCGCTGTCGCCGACGCCCCGCTGCCGTCCCTCTCGAACAGGTCGACGCGCTTCTCCCCCGCGCCGCGCGGAGCGTCACGACGCCGTTACGTGGCGTACGCGTAGTGGTTCACTGGCCGTATGCCCTTCGACCACTACGGCGTGCTCTCGGGAACCCTGCACGCACACCACCGCGACCAGCCGGACGACCAGGGCCGCTGGTTCCACGTCAACCTCGAGGTGGACGCGCCCGACGGGCGTTACCACTGTGCTGTCGACGTCGACAGTCACAAGTCGTCCGTGGGTGTGCGGTGGAAGACGTTCACCCTGGACGCCGCCGCCCTGGAACCGGCCGTGACGCTGCCTCCCGGCTACCACGAGCTGGACCGCCAGTCGGCGTCCGGCGCCTTGGACTACCTGCGTCATCCCGCGCTGGTGGACCAGTCCGGCGTGCTGTTCGAGCGGCGCCCGCCGTCCTGGCTCCAGGAACTCCTCGACCTGTTCGGCTCCCGGCCGTGGCACGCGGGCAGCAACGTCGAGGCCGCCACCGCGCTGGAGGGCATCCTCGCCCCCGGACAGCGCGTCCTCGTCTTCGGTGAACCCTTCGGCCTCCGGTCCAACGGAGACATGGGGATGCACAACGTCCACCAGAACCAGGGCGACCCGGCGGGGTCCCAGTGGTGGCAGGAGAACGGTGTCTGGCAGGACGGCGCCACGATCACCCACCGTCCCGACGGCCGCTACGACGTGTTCCTGAACAAGTTCTCCAGCCAGGCAGGTCTCACCGACGGCGCTGGACACCCGGTCACGTGAGCCTCGGCGGCACCGCACCGCGTCGGCGGCGCGGGCAGCGGCGTCACGCTCCCTACGACGCCGTGACGACGGCTCGTCACGGCGGCCTCCCCTCGTGGTCCCCTCCCCCGGCGGCCCCGCGGAAAAGCCCGCGCGCCACGTCCCGCCCCCGCAGTACCGTCACCCCGTGATGAGCGACCACCAAACCCGGACGAGCCAACCAGCCGACCCCGACGGGCACTTCGGGGAGAGTGCCGCCGCGACCTACGACGCCCACGCGGCGGACATGTTCACCCCCGAGGCCGTGGACCCGGTGCTCGACGTCCTGACCGAGCTGGCCGGGGACGGACCGGCCCTGGAGCTGGGCGTCGGAACCGGCCGGATCGCGCTGCCGCTGGCCGGGCGCGGGGTCGGGGTGCACGGCATCGACATGTCCCGGGCGATGGTCGCCCGGCTGCGAGCCAAACCCGGCGGGGACGCGATCGGCGTCACCGTCGGCGACTTCGCCACGGCGAGGGCGGACGGGGCGGGCGGCTACACCCTGGCGTACCTCGTCTACAACACGATCAACAACCTGACCACCCAGGCGGCCCAGGTGGCCTGCTTCCGCAATGTCGCCGCCCATCTGGCGCCCGGCGGAACGTTCGTGATCGAGGTCGGGGTCCCCGACCTGCGGCGGCTGCCGCCCGGACAGACCGTCGTCCCCTTCCACATCAGCGACAACCGCTGCGGCTTCGACGAGTACGACACCGCCACCCAGTCGCTGATCTCGCACCACATCCGGATCGAGGGCGACCGCGGTTCCTCCGTGTCGGTCCCGTTCCGGTACGTGTGGCCCGCCGAGCTGGACCTGATGGCGGAGCTCGCCGGAATGCGGCTGCGCCACCGCTGGGACCACTGGACGCGCGAGCCGTTCACCAGCGACAGCCGCCAGCACGTGTCGGTGTGGGAGAAGCCCGAGTAGGAGGCTCCGGACCAACGCCCCGGACCGTCAGGGTCCCGGTGCGCGGGCCTGCCGGGCTCCGGCACCGGGACCGTTCTCAAGGCTCCCCGCCGCCATGCTGCCCCACGGGCGGCCACCCCCGCATTGCCGGTTCCCGGCAGCGTTCACTAAGGTCTCCATGCCGGTCGCCGGTGCGTGGAACGCCACCGGCACATTCACTCGACGGGGGCAGGCGTGGCGGAACAGGGCGTACCGGGGGACTACCTGAGCGGCTACGCGGACATCCTCACCGAGGTCTCGGCCACCGGACGCCGGTTGACCCGCGACGAGATCGAGTCCCGTCGGGTGCTCGGCGAGCGGGCCGCCGACGCCGGGTTCGGGCTGCGGTCGCTGGTCGGCGCGCACCTCGCGGCCACCCGCGCCGCCTGGCCGGGCACCCCCGGTTCCGCCGACAGCGTCCTCGCGGCGATGCAGCAGGTCGTCGACGCCTTCGCCGAGGGCTACGAACGCGCCCAGCGGCTCGCCGTGCGCCAGGAGGAGGCGGCCCGCCGCGAGTTCATCGACGACCTCCTCTACGGCCGCAGCGACCTGGGCCGACTCGCCGAGCGCGCCGAACGCTTCGGGCTGCGGCTCTCGCACGCCCACGCCGTGGCCGTCGCCGAGGGCCCGGCCGCCTACGACGAGGGCGACCCGGTCCCCCGCCATGTCGAACGGTCCCTGATCACCCGGTTCGGCGACCGCAGCATCCTGCTCACCACCAAGGACGGCCGGATGCTGTGCATCGCCCCCGGCGACCAGGAGCAGGTGCTCACCGCCTTCGCCAAGCAGGCGTACGCCGCCACCGACGGCGGCCGGGTCGCGATCGGCCGCGCCCAGCCCGGCCCCGGCGGGGTCGTGCAGTCGTACGAGGAGGCGCTGAACACCCTGGACCTCGCGGGGCGTCTCGGTCTCGACGACCCGGTGCTGCGCGCCGCCGACCTGCTGGTCTACCCGGTGCTCACCCGGGACCGGCAGGCGATGGCCGACCTGGTGCGGGAGGCGCTGGGCCCGCTCGGCGCCGCGCGCGGCGGCGCCGGTCCGCTGCTCGACACCCTCACCGCCTACTTCGACTCCGGCTGCGTGGCCGCCGAGGCCGCCCGGCGCCTGTCGCTGAGCGTGCGGGCGCTGACGTACCGCCTGGAGCGCATCCACAAGCTCACCGGCGCCAACCCGGCCGACCCCGCGCACCGTTACATGCTCCAGACCGCGGTGATCGGCGCCCGGCTGCTCGACTGGCCCGCGAAGGCGCTGTAGCGCCCCCGGGCCTGCCTCCGACGACTCCTGGGCCGTCTTGACGCGTCCTTGACGGGACGGCCGCCGGGGAACACGGTCGACCGGTGTACTTGCGGGTAAGGTGTGCGGCCGGGATCTTGATGAATCCTTTTCGCCGAGCCGGGGAGCACGGCGGACCGGACCGGCGGAGAAGGCAGTGATGGCGGGATCGACGACGCGGGCACGGGCGCGCCTGGCGCTGCTGGCCCTGCATCCCGCCCGCGCGGTCGTGGTCGGCTTCGCCCTCGTGGTGCTCGTCGGGGCGGCGCTGCTGTCGCTGCCGTTCGCCACCGAGCAGCGGGCCGCGGCCGACTTCGTGACCGCGCTGTTCACCGCGACCTCCGCGGTGTGCGTCACCGGCCTGGTGACCGTGGACACCGGCACCTACTGGAGCGGCTTCGGCGAGGGCGTGATCCTCGCCCTGATCCAGGTCGGCGGCTTCGGCATCATGACGATGGCGTCCCTGCTGGCCCTGCTCATCTCGGGGCGGCTGCGCCTGCGGATGCAGCTGACCGCCCAGGCGGAGACCAAGAGCCTCGACATCGGCGACGTGCGCCGGGTGCTGCTCGGCGTCGCGGGCACGACGGTCGCCGTGGAGCTGGCGGTCGGCGCGGTGCTCGCCCTGCGGTTCCGGTACGGGTACGGCGAAAGCGTCGGCCACGCCGTGTACTTCGGGTACTTCCACTCCGTGTCCGCGTTCAACAACGCCGGGTTCGGGCTGCACCCCGACAGCCTGACCCGCTACGCGCAGGACGGCTGGGTCACCCTGCCCGTCGCCGCCGCCGTGATCCTGGGCGGCATCGGCTTCCCGGTGCTGCTGGAACTGCTGCGGCACCGCGGACGCAGGCACCGCACCGGCCGCCGCAACTGGTCGCTGCACACCAAGCTGACGCTGGTCACCACCGCGTTCCTGCTGGTGGTCGGGACCGTGCTGACCTGTCTGCTGGAGTGGTCCAACCCCGCCACGCTCGGCGGGCACTCGGTCGCCGGGAAGATGCTCGACGGCTTCTTCCACTCCACGATGTCCCGCACCGCCGGTTTCAACGCCGTCGACATCGGCGCGCTGCACGCCTCGACCCTGCTGATGACCTGTGTGCTGATGTTCATCGGCGGCGGCAGCGCCGGAACCGCGGGCGGCATCAAGGTGACGACGTTCGCGGTGCTGGCCGCCGCGATGTTCGCGGAGGTGCGCGGCGAGCCGACCTCCGCGGTGCTGGGCCGCAGGCTCGCCCCGCACGTGCTGCGGCAGTCGCTGACCGTGGCGCTGCTCGGCATCGGCCTGGTCATCGGCTCCACGCTCACCCTGCTGGCCATCACCCGGCAGGAGCTGGAGGCCGTGCTGTTCGAGGTGGTCTCCGCGTTCGGCACGGTGGGGCTGTCCACGGGCATCACCGCCGATCTGCCGACGGCCGGGGAACTGCTGCTGACCGCCCTGATGTTCGTCGGCCGTCTCGGTCCGATCACCCTGGTCTCGGCGCTCGCCCTGCGCGAGCGGACCCGACGTTACGAACTGCCCGAGGAGCGACCCATCATTGGCTAACTACCTGCACTCCCTGCGTGAACGGCGCCGCAAGCGCCGCTCCGACGCCGCCGCCCGCAGCAGTGGTGACCAGCGCGTCGCCGTCATCGGTCTGGGCCGCTTCGGCTCGTCGCTCGCCAGTGAGCTGATGCGCCGCGGCTGGGACGTCCTCGGCATCGACACGGACTCCCGGCTGGTGCAGAAGTACAGCGACGACCTGACCCACGCGGCGGTCGCCGACTGCACCGACGCGGAGGCGCTGCGCCAGCTCGGCGTCAACGAGTTCACCAGCGCCGTCGTCGCGATCGGCACCGACATCGAGGCGTCCATCCTGGTCAGCACCAACCTGCTGGAGGCCGATGTGCCCAACATCTGGGCCAAGGCCATCAGCCGCCAGCACGGGCAGATCCTGGAACGCCTCGGCGTCCACCACGTCGTCCTGCCCGAGCACGAGATGGGCGAGCGCGTCGCCCACCTGGTCACCGGCCGGATGCTGGACTTCATCGAGTTCGACGACGACTACGCCCTGGTCAAGACCGTCGCCCCGGAGGTCGCCACCGGTGTGCCGCTCGGCGAGAGCCAGGTCCGCAGGCGGTTCGGGGTCACGGTCGTGGGCATCAAGCGCTCCGGCGAGGACTTCACCTACGCCACCGCCGAGACGGTCGTCGAGCGCGGGGACGTGATCATCGTCACCGGCAAGACGCACGCGGTGGAGGAGTTCGCCGAGCTGAGCTGACCCGAACCGGTCGGACACCGGGACCGGACCAGCGATCATGGAGGGCGCGGAGCGTCACAGGGCGGGGACGGCCCCGGGCATCGCCGTACGGCGACCGGTCGGCATACCGTGTCCGCACGACGTTTCGGGCCGAGACACCGAGAACGAGAGTGGGGCCGAACCATGCGCGCACGTGACATGGCGGTTGAGTACGAGACCGTGAGCGTGGGCAGCGACGCCATCGACGCCGCGCGGCTGCTGGCGGAGCACCGGCTGCCCGGGCTGCTGGTGGTGGACGACGGCGGGATGCCGGAGGCGATCCTCCCCGCCTCCCAGATGATCAAGGTGCTGGTGCCGGGGTACGTCATCGAGGACCCGACGCTGGCGTCCGTGGTCGACGAGCGGCACGCCGACCGGCTGTGCCAGTCCCTGGCCGGTCTCAAGGTGCGCGACTGTCTGTCGAAGACCACCCCGGCGCCGCCCGTCGCCGCGCCGGACGACACCGCCCTGGAGGTCGCCGCGCTGATGGCGGAGGTGCGCAGTCCGCTGGTGGCGGTGGTGGACAAGGCGAAGGACGGCACCCATCTGCTCGGTGTGATCACCGCCTCCCACCTGCTGGAACGGCTGCTCGGCGCCGCGGGCGCCAGCTGAGGGCTCCGCCCGGCGGGCCTGGAGACAGGAAACGGTAGGGTTCCCTCCGGTGTGCGGGGGAGCCTGATCAGCGGGCCGGGAACGGGTCGCGTCGACGCTCGCCACCGTGGCCGTCCGGCCGCCGTCGTCGCCGGTGCGGTGCGGCCCGCCCGCGTTGCGAATTCATCGGAGGACCGTGAACGACTGGCACAGCTGGGCGGCGATCGTCGTCTTCGTCGGCGCCTACGCCCTGATCATCAGCGAGAAGATCCACCGTGTCGCCGTGGCTCTCGGCGGTGCGGGCCTGATGCTCGCGATCAGGGCGACCGACGACGAGTCCGCCTTCTACTCCGAGCACTCCGGTATCGACTGGAACGTCATCTTCCTGCTCCTGGGCATGATGATGATCGTCGGGGTCCTGAAGAAGACCGGCATGTTCGAGTACCTGGCGATCTGGTCGGTGAAGCGGGCCCGCGCCAAACCGTTCCGGGTGATGGCGATGCTGGTCGTCATCACCGCGGTGGCCTCCGCGCTGCTCGACAACGTCACCACCGTGCTGCTGATCGCCCCGGTGACGCTGCTGGTCTGCGAGCGCCTCGCGCTGCCCGCCGCGCCCTTCCTGATCGCCGAGGTCCTCGCCTCCAACATCGGCGGCACCGCCACCCTGGTCGGCGACCCGCCCAACATCATCATCGCCAGCCGCGCGGGCCTGACCTTCAACGACTTCCTGGTCCACCTGGCTCCCCTGGTGGCCGTGCTGGTGGTCGTCCTGCTCGGCCTGTGCCGGGTGATGTTCCGCAAGTCCTTCCGCTACGACGAGGACCGCGCCGCCGAGGTCATGGCGCTGGAGGAGCGCGAGGCCATCCACGACCCCCGGCTCCTGGTCCAGGGCCTGATCGTGCTGACGCTGGTGGTCGCCGGGTTCGTGCTGCACCCGGTGCTGCACTACGAGCCCAGCGTCGTCGCCCTGCTCGGCGCCGGACTGCTCGTGGCGATCTCCACCGCGGAGACCGGGGAGGTCCTGCGCGAGGTGGAGTGGCCCACCCTCGCCTTCTTCGCCGGACTCTTCATCATGATCGGCGGCCTCATCGAGACCGGCGTCATCAACGAGATCTCCACCGCCCTCGCGGACCTCATCGGCGACAACGAACTCGGCGGCTCCATGATCCTGCTGGGCGCGTCCGCCGTACTGTCCGGCATCGTCGACAACATCCCGTACGTCGCCACGATGGCCCCCATCACCAGCGACCTGGTCGACTCCATGGGCGGCGGCGGGGACCACGTGATGTGGTGGGCGCTCGCCCTCGGCGCGGACCTCGGCGGCAACGCCACCGCGATCGGCGCCAGCGCCAACGTCGTCGTCCTCGGCATCGCCGAACGCAACCGGCAGCCGATCTCCTTCTGGCAGTTCACCAAGTACGGCCTGATCGTGACCGCGGTGACGGTGCTGCTGGCGCTCGGCTACGTGTGGCTGAGGTACTTCGCCCTGGCGTGACACACCCACCCGAGCCCGGCCGCGGACGCTCAGCGGTGCGCGGTGGCCCGCAGGCGGAAGGACCGCACCACCGCGAGCGCGCTCGCCACGACGAGCCCCGCGGCGGTGAGGGCGAGACCGCGCGCCGGGCCCGACTCGGCGACACCGCCCGCGACACCCCGGGGCGGCACCCGCCCCTCGGGGTCGTACACCACGGCGAGCGCGTCGCCGGGCCGGGTGCCCGGGCCGCAGCCGCGCCGGATGCGGACACCGAGCGGGTCGCCGTCGCGGTCGGCGACGGAGCAGAGGTAGCGGTCGTGCCCGTTGCCCGACTGGTCGCCGTGCTCGACCGACATCACCACCGCGGACCGCACCTGGCCGCGCTCGGCCAGCACCACCCCCGCCGCGACCTGCGGGGTCTGCGCCACGAGGCAGACCCCGAGCACGGCGACGATACCGATCAGTGCCCGCCCGGCCCGCAGCGCCGCGAGGTGCGCGCCGAGTACGGCCACGGCCAGCAGGCCCGCCTCACCGCTGCGGAACACCGGCGGTCCCGCCCAGGCCCCGGTGATCCCGGCGCCGACGATCGCCACCGCGCCCAGCACCCCGGTGGCCAGGCCCTTCACGGACAGCCGCCAGGGCGGCAGGCCGACGAACTCCGCCGGACCCCACACGGTGGCCGTGACATGGGCGGGCAGTCCCGACTCGGCCGGGGGCGGCGGGCGGAGCGGACGCCGTGTCCGCATCTCCCACCTCCGGCGTCTCTCGCTCTTCGGGGTCCCTTGCCGGAGTCCGGCAGCGACGGCCGTTCGGCTCACACGGCGTCCTTGCATTATGCAAAACCCCGTGCGGGCGCTCCGGCAGCACTCCGAGTCAGACGCCGTGCCCCAGGACGCCGTCCGTCCAGCCCAGTGGATGGGGGCCCGGGGCGTCGGTCGCGGGGGCCGGCGGCTCGCCACCGGCGGTGTTGAAGGCGGACAGCGCCTCGACCAGCGTGGCGCGCTGCTCCGGGGCCAGCCGCTCGACGATCCCGGCGATCTCGGCGCGGCGCCGCGCGGTGACGTCCTCGACCGTGCGCCGCCCCTCCGCGGTGAGCCGCAGCAGGGTCTCGCGGCGGTTGTCCGGGTTGACCTGCCGGTCCGCGAGTCCGGCGGCGATCAGCCGGTCCACCATGCGCATCGCCGTGGACGGTGCCACCCCGAGCAGCTCGGCGAGCGCGACCAGCTTGGTCACACCACGGCTGGACAGCACGACCAGCATCCGGAACTGGGGCAGGGTGACCCGTTCCTCCACCGCCGCCAGCGACCGCGCCGAGACGGCGACCAGGACGCGGGAGGCGGTGAGGACCGCGCGGGTCACCGCGTCGACGTCGTCCTGCTGGTGCCCGGTGGGGGGTACATGCTCCGGCATGGGTCCTTTCTACCGCGCCGGAGCGGGGGCCAGGGCCCCGGTCCGGCGGGTGGGCGCCGGGCGACCGGTCGCGCCCCCGGGTCGGCCGCACGAGCGTCACCGCTCCCGGCGCCGCAGCGCCTCGCGGGGGTCGGTGGCGCGGGTGATGGCGGACTCGACCGCGGCGATCCGGTCGGCCAGCAGCCCCAGCGCGGCGACGGCCCTGGTGAGGGGCTCGTCCTCGGCACCGCCGAGCGCCCGGGCACGGACGTGCGCGGCCTTCAGCTCCGCCCACCGCTGCGCCCACTCGGGCGTGAGGGTGCCGCGCAGCTCGGCCAGTTTCAGCAGGTTGGCCTCCGCGCCGGTGGTGAGGGTCTGGGCCTCGGCGGTGTAGTGGTCGTCGAGTACGGCGGCCAGTTCGGCGTCGTTCATGACCGGCTGGACACGCTGGGCGATCTTGTTCATGTTGCGGTAGGAGCCCTGGAGCCGGAACGGCGGCTCGGTGCGGGCCTCGTCGGACTGCGCGGCGGAGGCGATGTACGCCGCGTTCACGGCGAGGACGGTCTCGCGGGCGGTGAGCAGGTGGCGCAGCACAGCGAGGACCTGTTCCAGCTCGGCCGGGGCGTAGGGGTGGGTGAGCCGGTCGGCGCGGGCCGCCGGGTCGCCCTCGGCGAGCCGGATCAGCAGGTCGAGGTCGGCGCGGTCCCGTCCGGCCAGCGGCGCGAGGACCGGGTTGGCGGTCAGCGCGTTCTCGATGAAGCTGACGGAGAAGGTGTCGGCCTTGCCGGAGAGCACGTCGCCGAGGTTCCACACGTCGGCGCGGTTGGCGAGCATGTCGGGCACCCGGAACCGGCTGCCCGACTCGGTGTAGGGGTTGCCCGCCATGCAGACGGCGAACCGCTTGCCACGCAGGTCGTAGGTGCGGGGCGCGCCCTCCCAGACGCCCTCGATCCGACGGGTGGCGTCGCACAGCGGGATGAACTTCTGCAGCAGCTCGGGGGAGGTGTGCTGGATGTCGTCGAGGTAGAGGAGGGTGTTGTTGCCCGCCGCCAGCGCGAAGTTGATCTTCTCGACCTCCTGGCGTGCGGTGGCGTCGGGCGCCTCGGCCGGGTCGAGGGAGGTGACGGTGTGGCCGAGCGCGGGTCCGCTGACCTTGACCAGGACCAGGCCCAGCCGGTCGGCGACGTACTCCATGAGCGTCGTCTTGCCGTAGCCCGGCGGGGAGAGCAGCAGGAGCAGGCCGCCGGTGTCGGTGCGCTTGTCGGCGCCGGTGGAGCCGAGCTGTTTGGCGAGGTTGTCCCCGATGAGCGGGAGGTAGACCTCGTCGACGAGTCGGCCGCGGACGAACGACGACATCACGCGCGGGCGCAGCTCGTCGAGGCGCAGCCGGGCGCGTTCGGCGGCGACGAGTTCGGTACGGCGGCGCTGGTGGGCGCGGAAGGCGGGGGTGTCCCGTTCGCGGAAGGCGCGGGTGCGGGCGAGGAACTCGTCGACGCGGACGGTCAGGGTACGGCCGGTGAGCCGGGGGTGGCTGCCGAGCAGGCCGGTCACGGTGGCGGTCAGGGGTGCCTCGCCGGTGTGGCGGGGCAGGTCGGGGCAGAGTTCGGCGGCGACGGCCTCGGCCAGGTCGCCGGGGGTGAGCGGGGTGCCGGTGGCGGTGGCGTAGGAGCTGAGCCACGCCTCGGCCAGCTGGTGGCGGGCGGTGAGGTCGTCGAGGGCGGCGAGGTCGTCGTCGTAGGCCGGGGAGCCCGTCGTGCGGCGGAACTTGTCGAGCAGGGTGCGGGTGGCGGCGGCGAGGACGAAGCCCTCGGGGCCGCTGGTCAGCTCGTCGAAGAGGTAGTCGGCGGCGGGCTCGGGCGCGCCGGGGCCCATGCCGAAGTCGGCGATGGCGGCGGTGAGTTCGGCGCGCAGTCCGTCGATCGCGGGGGTGGGGCCGAAGGTGTCGCGGGCGCGGGCGAGGGAGACGGCGCGGCGCCGCCAGTGCGCGCGGGACCCGTCCGTCGTGCCGTGCGCCCAGAACAGCTGGGCGGCGGCGCGGGCGGCGGGCTGGTGGCGCAGCGCCCCGGCACCGTCGTACAGGCGGAGGACGGCGGTGAGGATGGCGGTGGCGTCGTGGTCGTGGACGCCGCGCTCGTAGCCCTCGTCGTACGCCTCCCGCGCCGCGTCGCGGACCAGGGCGGGCAGGTCGTCGTGGGCGGCGAGGGCGGCGGGCCCGTGTGCGGCGAGCAGCCGGGCGGCGAGGTGTTCGGCGCGGTACACCTCCGGCGACTCCGAGGGCAGGTGGCGGTCCCGGTAGGGGCGGGTGGCGGCGAGGCCGGGGAAGGCCGCCTCGGTGACCGGGGCGCGGTAGTCGGTGCCGGTGACCGCGAACGCGAGGCCGTCGCCGTGCGGGACCAGGGTGAGGTCGAAGGGCTGGGTGTTGACGGCGAAGCGGTGGCGGCCCAGGCGGAGGGTGCGGCCGTCGTCGGCGTACAGGTCGGTGCGGTCGCGCAGGGCGCGTACGGCCTCCTGCCGGGCGGCCTTGAGGCGGCCGTCGAGTTCCTCGGCGCGGACCTGGTCCCCGGCTGCGCGCAGGGCGTCGGCGGTGCGGCGGACCTTGGCGGGCATCGGGTCGGAGGTGAAGTAGGCGGCGACCGCGTCCGCGTCGGGCAGGGTGGCGGCGCGGCGGGTGACGGTCTGCAGGACGCGGTCCGCGGCGGCGGCGAGCTGGTCGGCGCGGCGGGCGCGGGCGTCGGCGAGGGACTGCTTGCGGGCGGAGAACGCCTCGTAGACCTCGGCGCGCTGGTCGGTGAGCTGGGTGAGGAAGTCGTCGAACTCCGCGAAGCGGGACTCCAGGTCCTCGATCTGGACGAGCAGCCGGGCGAGCTGGGCGTCGCACTCCTCGGGGCTGTCGGCGGCCTGCAGCGCTCCGGTGACCGCCTGGCCGAGCAGGGCGAACTCGGCGCCGAAGGCGGCGCGGCCCTCGTGGTCGAGGAGGGCGCGGCGGCGGGCGTCGAGGGTGGCGCGGGCGCGGTTGACGCCGCCGAGGCCCTCGGCGACGCGCTCCAGGACGGCGGTGCGGACGGTGGTGTCCGCGATGTCGAGGCCGCCGACGACCTCGGTGACCGTGCGCAGTGAGTCGGCCAGTTGGTCGAGGCGGGCGGCGACGGGCGCGGCGTCGGCGGCGGTGGTGAGGGCCTCGGCGTCGGCGACGAGCTGTTCGACGTCCCGGTGCTGGTCGTCGAAGGCGTCGTCGCGGGCGAGGAAGGCCACGGCGCGGCGGCCGAAGGCGGCGAGGTCCGTCTCCGCGGCCCCGGCCAGCGCGTCGATCCGGGCGGTGTCGGCGTACCGCATCTCCTTGCAGGTGAGCAGGTGGCCGAGGGCGTGCCGCAGTTCGGTGAGACCGGTCACCCAGGCGGCGGCCTCACGGGGTGCCTCAGCGCGCAGTCGGCGCACCACGGCGGCGATCCGCGCGTCGGCCTCGTCGAGGGCGTCGGCGGCCCGCCGGGTGAGCGTGCGGACGGTCTCGAACTCGGCGAGCGCCTGCTCGGCGGTGGCCCGCAGCTCGCCCAGCGGCGCGCGCAGGTCGCCGAGTTCGGGGTCGCCGAGCCAGTGGTGGGCGTCGGTCGCGCGGGCGCAGGCGGTGAGGAGCGCCTCGTACCTCTCGGCCGTGGGGCTGGTGTCCCCGGCGGCGCGGGTGAGGGACAGGCAGTCGGAGATGCCGCGGACCAGGTCGGCGTTGCCGACCCGGGCGAGCGGTCCGGCGGCGGTGGGCGCGGCGGCGGCGTGGGTGTCGGAGACGTACGGGGAGCGCCACACCTGGAGCGGGTGCACCCGTGCGGGCTCGTCGCCCGCGGCGCGCAGCACCATCAGCGTGCCGTCGTCGAACAGCGCCCAGCCGTGGCAGGTCAGCGGGGTGGCGACCGACTTGCGGATCATGTTGTACGGCAGCAGGAGACTGCGGCCGGGCACGCGCGCGTGGAACGCGTACAGCACGTCCTCGCCGTTGGGTGAGCGCACCTCGCGCTCGAACTCCAGGCCGTCGGTGTCGACGTCGTAGGTCTTGTGGGCGCCGCTGGCCAGGCAGTAGCCGCCGGGGAAGACGATGCCCTGGTCCTCGGGGAGGCGGCGGCAGGCCCGTCCGATGCCGTCGAGGCGGACGACGGTCCTGGTGAGGGTGTTGAGGACCAGGTGGCGGTCGGCGGTCTCCTTGTAGGGGCGGATCCGCAGCAGGATCAGCGGGCCCACGCGGGCGTGCGCGATGTCGGCGTCCGCGAGGGACTGGAGGGGCTCGTCGACGGGTTCGGCGTAGACGCCCTCGCCGGTCTCGGTGTCGTCGTCGGTCTTGACGGTGAGGGTGCCGCCGAGCGTGTCGACGTAGATCCCGTCCTGGACGCGGACGTGGGGGTGGCGGCCGAGGACGTGGTCCTCACGGGTGGTGGCGGTCCACTCGACGTCCTGGGCGGCGGGCAGGACGTGGTCGCGTTCGCCGCGGGCGTCGAGGAAGGCGACGCTGTCGTCGTCGGCGACCGCCCAGCGCAGGACGCGGATGTCGGCGGCCTTCTCGCCGGTCTGGAAGACGGCCAGCAGTCTGCCCTCGACGCGGCGCAGCTGGAGCAGCCGGGCCTGCCGGTAGTAGCGGTGCAGGGCGGCGAACTCGCGGACGAAGGTGGGGTCGTCGAGGAGTCCGGGGACGGCGCTGTCGGGCAGCGGGTCCAGGTCGCGGTCGTACAGGCCGAGGACGTCGGCCACGGCGGGCTCGCCGGTGTGGGCGGGGGAGGTGTTGCGGCCGAGCAGCAGGTGCCCGCCGATCGCGACGACGTCGCGGGGCGCACAGGGCTGCTCGGTGCGGAGCCGCTCGGTGCCGGTGAGTTCGAGGCGGGTGGCGCCGAACTCCTCGATCCGGCGGGCGTTCAGCTGCTCGGCGCGCCGGGCCAGTTCCCGGGCCTGTGCGGCGAGCCGGTCGCGCAGCACCTCGTAGGAGCCGGTGTCCAGGCCGGTTGTCATGCGGGTCCCTCTCAGGAGGTCAGGGGGGAGCCGGGCCGCTCGGTCGGTGCCGGGGCGGGGCCGGGTGGTGGCGGCAGCGGTGTGCCGGGACGGCGGTGCGGGGCGCGGTCAGGCGGCGCGGCGGGGGTGGGGGCGCGCGCCGGTCGGGCCGTCGGTGGGCCGGGGCGGTGACGCCGACCGTCCGGGCCGTCGCCGGGGGGCGCGTCGGTGGCGGTCCGTCAGCCGTACCATCCGCCGTGTCGTCCGCCAGGCGACGAGCAGCGCGCCGGCCGTCGTCACCAGCCGCAGCGCGCCCGCCGGGGCGCCGGTGGGCACGAGGTGGGCGAGCAGGGCGGCGGCGCCGACGGAGACGCCCCAGGCGACCACCGTCAGCAGGGAGAAGGCGACGGCGACCGGTACCCCGTCCAGGCCCCAGGCGCGCAGGTCCGCGTCCGCGTCGAAGGCGTCCACGGTGGTCAGGCGCAGGGCGGCCAGCAGCCAGAAGACGCCGACGACGACCAGGGCGGCCGTCAGCGGCAGGGTGGGCAGGCCCGTGGCGGCTTCCAGGAACGTCTCCATGGTCCGCACCCCCTCTCCCGTGCTGCCGGTGTACGGCATCGGCGCCGACCGCCATGTGTGCCGCGGCCCATGCTGACCGCCCAGGAGGCCCTCGCGCATTGCCGGTTCCCGGCAGTGTTCCCTCGCTTTTGGATGCCGGTCAGCCGCTCACGGGGCGTCAGGCGCGCTTCCGCCGCGGTGCCGACGGGTCCGCGGCGACGAGTGGGGGCACCTGTTCGTTCCACTGCCGGGCCGCGTCGTCCAGACCGCGGACGACGGACCGCCGTATCCGCGCCGCGACGAGGCGCAGGGCGACGGCGGTCAGGGGCCGCAGCGGGCCGCGACCGCGCACGGAGACGGTGACCCGGACCTCCCAGCGGCCGTCGTCGGCACGGCGGACGGGCTCGGCCCGCGCCTCCGCGCGGCCCAGCCGGTGGTCGAGGCGGACGCGTGCGGGGGCGGCGCGCGGGGCGCGCTCGTGGTCGAACGCCGTCCACCAGTCCTCCGGCCGCAGCCGGGCCCGGCCCCGCACCCGCCGCAGCGACGGCCAACGGCCGCTGCCCGCCGCCTCCCCCGTGACCTCGACCAGCCGCGGCCGGTCCAGGCCGCGCAGCACGCCCTCCATCCGGAGGGTGCCGTCGGATCCGCCCGCGTCGAGGCCGAGCCGCACCCCGCCCCGCCGGTCCCACTGCCGGATGGTGACGCGCGCGGAGGCGTCGGCGTCGGAGGCGGCGTCGGAGGCGGAGGCGGAGGCGACGTACACCGCGCCGGGCCGCAGGTGCCGCCCCGTCACCAGGCGGACGTCCGGGACGGCGGTGCCGTCCGGCAGGAGCACCCGACCGGCCTCGGCACGGCTGTCCCGCGCCAGGTCGTCGAGGAGGGCGAGGGCCGCCAGGGCCCAGGACCGGGGGACGGCCTCGACGAGCACCGTGTGTCGCGCACTGACCATGGCGGCAGGATGCCGCCCCGCACACCGGGGCGGTCAGACCCCGGCACGGCAGGACCCGGCCCCGGCACCATGCCGGGATCCGGCAGCGAGGGTGGGCTCAGAGTGCTCGTGGGACCCCTGTCAATGCCGCGTAAGGACCGTGTAGGGTTCCCAGCGGTGTGCCGGGAAGCCTGGTCGGCGTCTTGACAGAAGTCTCTTTGCCGATCGGGGGTACACCATGGTGCTCGTCGTGGTCTTCGGGGTGGCGCTGCTCATCGCGGTGCTGTTGTCCGGGCTGGCCGCCCGGACCGTCCTGTCCACGTCGTTCCTCTTCCTCGTCGGCGGCGCGCTGGTCAGCGACGGGTTCCTCGGGCTGATCCACATCACGCCGGAGAGCGAGATCGTCTCCGTCACGGCGGACCTGGCGCTGTTCGCGGTGCTGTTCACCGACGGGATGCACGTCTCGTTCCCCAAGCTGCGGGAGAACTGGAAGAACCCGGCGCGGGCGCTGGGGCTCGGGATGCCGATCGCGTTCGTCGGCATGGCGCTGATCACGCACTTCCTGGTGGGCCTGGACTGGACGACGTCGTTCCTGGTCGGCGCGGTCCTCGCGCCCACCGACCCGGTGTTCGCCTCGGCGATCGTCGGGCGCAAGGAGGTCCCGGCGAAGCTGCGTCAGTTGCTGAACGTGGAGAGCGGCATCAACGACGGGCTCGCCCTGCCGGTGGTGCTCGTCTTCATCGCCGCGGCCGGGCCGACCAGCGGGCACGTGGAGGCCGACCTGCCGACGATCCTGCTGGAACTGGTGCTCGGCCTGGTCTTCGGTGTGGTCCTGCCGTTGGCCGTCGTCGCGCTGGTGCGGTTCCGGCTGCTGGGCGCCGAACCCAAGCTCCAGCCGCTGCTGCCGCTGGCCGTCGGCGTGACCCTGTACGCGGCCTGCCACCTGACGCACGCCAACCCCTACCTGGCGGCGTTCTCGGCGGGCGCGGTGCTCACCGCCTACTCGCCGGAGGCGAAGGAGGCGTTCGAGCCGCTCGGTGAGGCGCTGGCGGAGCTGGCCAAGTTCGCGGCGCTGCTGGTGTTCGGGGCGCTGCTGACGCCGTCGCTCTTCGGTGACCTGTCCTTCGGCGGCTATGTCGCGGTGGTCCTCGCCATCGTGCTGATCCGGCCCGCGTCGCTGCTGCTGTCGCTGCTCGGCACCCGCTTCACCCGGCGGGAGAAGCTGGTCGCGGCGTGGTTCGGGCCGAAGGGCTTCGCCTCGGTGGTGTACGGGCTGCTGGTGCTCCAGGCCGGTATCCCGCGGGGCGAGGAGGCGTTCACGCTGATCGCCGTCTGCATCGCCTTCTCGATCATCGCGCACAGCTCCACGGACGTCCCGATCGCCCGCCTCTTCGACGTCGAGGACCTGGCCGGGGTGGACGGCGGCGACGAGGAGCCCCGCACCGCCCCGGACGACAAGGCCAACCAGGGCGCACGGGTCGGCGCCTGACCCTTCCGCACCAGCCCCGTACGGACGGGCGGTGGCCGATCCGGCCGCCGCCCGAGGACACGACACGTCGGAGAATCGTGAACGACTGGCACAGTTGGGCGGCGATCGCCGTCTTCGTCGGCGCCTACGCCCTGATCATCAGCGAGAAGATCCACCGGGTGGCGGCGGCCCTCGGCGGCGCGTCGCTGATGCTGGCCATCGGGGCGACCGACGACAAGTCCGCCTTCTACTCCGAGCACTCCGGTATCGACTGGAACGTCATCTTCCTGCTCCTGGGCATGATGATGATCGTCGGGGTGCTGAAGAAGACCGGCATGTTCGAGTACCTGGCGATCTGGTCGGTGAAGCGGGCCCGCGCCAAACCGTTCCGGGTGATGGTGATGCTGGTCGTCATCACCGCGCTGGCCTCCGCCCTGCTCGACAACGTCACCACCGTCCTCCTCGTCGCGCCGGTGACCCTGCTCGTCTGCGAGCGCCTGGCGCTGCCCGCGGCCCCGTTCCTGATCGCCGAGGTGCTGGCCTCGAACATCGGCGGCGCCGCGACCCTCGTCGGCGACCCGCCCAACATCATCATCGCCAGCCGGGCGGGCCTGACCTTCAACGACTTCCTGGTGCACATGGCCCCGCTCTCCGCGGTGCTCGTCCTGGTCCTGATCGCCCTGTGCCGCTTCCTGTTCCGCAGCTCGTTCCAGTACGACGAGAAGCGCGCCGCCGAGGTCATGGCGCTGGAGGAGCGCGAGGCCATCCGCGACCCCCGGCTCCTGGTCCAGGGCCTGGTCGTCCTGGGCCTGGTGGTCGCCGGGTTCGTGCTGCACCCGGTGCTGCACTACGAGCCCAGCGTCGTCGCCCTGCTCGGCGCCGGACTGCTCGTGGCGATCTCCACCGCGGAGACCGGGGAGGTCCTGCGCGAGGTGGAGTGGCCCACCCTCGCCTTCTTCGCCGGACTCTTCATCATGATCGGCGGCCTCATCGAGACCGGCGTCATCGGCGAGATCTCCACCGCCCTCGCGGACGCCATCGGCGACAACGAACTCGGCGGCTCGATGCTGCTGCTCGGCGCCTCGGCCGCGCTGTCCGGCATCGTCGACAACATCCCGTACGTCGCCACGATGGCCCCCATCACCAGCGACCTGGTCGACTCCATGGGCGGCGGCGGGGACCACGTGATGTGGTGGGCCCTGGCCATCGGCGCGGACCTCGGCGGCAACGCCACCGCGATCGGCGCCAGCGCCAACGTCGTCGTCCTCGGCATCGCCGAACGCAGCCGCCAGCCGATCTCCTTCTGGCAGTTCACCAAGTACGGCCTGGTCGTCACCGTCGTCACGGTGGGACTCGCGGCCCTGTACGTCTGGCTGCGCTACTTCGCCCTCGCCTGACGCCTCCGCGGTGCCGTGCCGGGCTCCCGGCACGGCACCCGCGTCAGCCGGTCTTCCAGCCGCGCGGGCTGTCGAACCGCTCCCAGTCCGCCTCCCACCGCGCCATCCGCTGCCGGTCCAGACCGAGCCGCACCAGCCACACGGCCGCCAGCACCGCTCCCCCGGTCCCCAGCGCCGTCAGCACCCCGCCCGCCGCCATGTGCATCCGGGCCTCGCCCGCGCTCAACGGCTCGGGTACGACCTCGCCGCTCCGGTCGGCCCACACGGTGACCGCGCTCCCGGCCGAGGACCTCGCCGGTACCCGCGCCTCGTCCGTGTGCGTGACGCCGTCGGGTCCGGTCCAGCGGACCGTCGCCCAGACCCGGTAGTCGGACGGCAGCCGGGACGGCATCTGGTCGCCCGCGTCCTCGACGAGTTCCGCCGTCACCCGCTGCCGCTCGGCGCGCTGCGCGTCGGCCGCCCGCTCCACGCCGTGCGCCGCCGCCATGCCCGCGAGCGCGCCGCCGAGCAGCGCGAGGACCCAGCCGAGCAGCACGACCCAGGCTTCGACGACGTCGCAGCGCCGCTTGAGCGGGCTGCGCCGCCATCGCCACAGCCGCACCCCCCTGGCTCGCCGCGACGCAGGCATCGGCCGACACCCCCTTGTGAGCACCCGACGGCACCCTTCCAGTGTGCTCCCGCCCGCCCCGAACGGCACCGCCCCCGGCACCCGGGCGGGCGCCCTCCGGAACACGGGTGGTCCGTGCCCTGGCCGGGCGCCCGGCGGTGTACGACGCTGGGTACGGAGAGCTACGCCGTTGGCTGTGCCGCCCGCTGAGGGCCGACGAGGAGGTCGCCATGCGTGCCCGTGAACTGGCCGTCGACTACGAGACGGTGGACGTCGACAGCGACGCGCTGGCGGCGGCCCGGCTGATGGCCGAGCACAGCCTGCCCGGGCTGCTGGTGCTGGACCGGCGCGGCGCCCCGAAGGCGGTCCTGCCCGCCGCCGAGATGATCAAGTTGCTGGTGCCGAACTACGTCGTGGAGGACCCCGCCCTCGCCGCCGTGGTCGACGAGGCGCACGCCGACCGGCTCTGCCTGGCGCTGGTGGGCCGCCGGGTCGGCGACTGCCTGCCCGGCAGGGCGGCGCCACCGCCGGTCGCCGACCCCGACGACACCGCCCTGGAGGTGGCCGCGCTGATGGCACGGGTGCACAGCCCGGTGGTGGCGGTGGCGGAGCGGACGAAGGACGGCCCGCGACTGCTCGGCGTGATCACCGCCTCCCACCTGCTGCACCGGCTGCTCACCCGCACCGGGACGATCGGCGCGCCCTGAGCACCCGCGCGGCGGTGCCTCACTCCCGAGGGCGGGGGAACGTCTCCAGGGCCCGGGCGAGGCCGCTGAGGTCGGTGCCGATCTTCCGGTACACGGCCGACAGCAGCTGCCGTACGCCCTGCTCGGTCAGGCGCAGGTCCTTCGCGACCACGGCCGGCGCCTGGCCCAGCGCCGTCCGCTCGGCGGCCTCGCGCTCCTGCGCGGTGAGGGTGTCGGTCTGCGGGTAGCGCAGCGGCAGCGGTCGCAGTCCGGCCGCGGCCAGCTCGCCGCGCGCCCGCGTCGCCAGTGCCTCGGCACCGCAGTGCACGGCGGCCTCCAGGCCCTGGTACAGCCGGTCGGCGGCCTCCTGCACCCGGCCGGTCCGGGACAGCGCGGCGCCGTGTCCGACCAGCGCGCGGGCCAGTTCGTAGGCGGCCGGTGACTTCAGCAACTGCTCCACGGCCCCTTCGTACAGCTCCAGCGCGGCCGGTCCCCCGGTCACCCGGGCCTCGGTGTGCAGCGCCTGCCCGATCACCGACGCGGCGCCGAAGTCCCGGGCCCGCTTGACGGCGTCCCGCGCGAGCCGGACCGCCCGCGCCGGGTCGGTCGGGGCGAGCGCGTCCGCGAGGTCCTGGCGCCAGGAGCACCACCCGGGGTTGCGCCAGCCCCGGGCGTCCAGCCGCTCCCCCACCTCCGTCAGCAGCCGCTGCGCCTGCGCGCTCCGCCCCTCGGCGATGAGCAACTCGGCGTAGACGGTGCGCGGATCGGGGTAGATGACGGCGTTCGGCACGACCCCGCCGTACCGGTAGGAGTCCGCGAGCCGCCGCGCGTCGGCGGTCCGGCCGCGGGCGAGCAGCGTCTTGATGAGGACTCCGACGGCGAACCACTGGGCGGGGACGGCGCCTTTGACGCGGTCGGCGGTCTGGAGGCCCTCGCGGGCCCAGTGCTCCGCGTCGGCCAGACACCCCCGGCGGAAGCGGATGTACCCGAACAGGGTCTGGCCGACGGCCAGATGGGAGCCGCGCCAGCCCGTGCGCTCGCACTCGGCCATGCCCTGGGTGAACAGTTCCTCGGCACGGCGTGGCTGGTCGCCGTACATGAAGATCAGAGCGAGGGAGACCGGGATCTCGAAGCCGCGGTTCTCCGCGGTCCAGCTCATGCCGCCGTTCAGGGCTTCCTCGGCGCAGGCGAGGACGGAGCTGCGGGGTTCGCCGCGCACCAGGGTGTCCCAGGCCCACAGCCCCAGGATGTAGCGCTCCTCCAGACCACGGCCGGTCAGCCGTCCGGCCAGCCGGCCCAGCCTGCGGGACCGGGCGGCCGAGTCGGGTTCGTCGGCCCGGAACATGCTCCACACGAAGTGGTCGGCCTGCATACGCAGCCGGACGCGGGCGTTGGCCGCCTGCCGAGCCTCCTCCGCGGCGACGGTCGCGGCCTCCTCGATGCGGTCCGTGTGGGCCAGCGCCTGGGCGAGCCGGTACACGATGGCGGCGCGCAGGTCGGGGTCCACGCCGGGTTCTGCCAGCGCCTCCCTGAGCAGTCCGACGGTGGCGGTGGGTTCGATCAGGAAGGTGGAGCAGGCGAGTTCGTGCAGGACCTCCACGCGCTCCTCAGGAGCGGGCGGTTCCTGCAGGGCCCGGCTGAGCAGTCGGCGGGCGGCCTCGGGCGCTCCGGCGCGCAGGCACTCACGGGCGGCCTGCCGCAGACAGGCGACCGCCTCGTAGTTGCCCTCGCAGGGGACCTCCAGCAGGTGCCGGGCGGCGGCGGTGGGCCCGAGACCCGCGGCACGGACGGCCACCGCGGCGGCGTTGTGCAGCCCGATGCGCAGCGACGGGCGGATGGAGCGGTAGATCGTCGTGGCGATCAGCGGGTGCACGAACTCCAGCTCGTCCCCGAGCGCGTTGCCGTCGGCCAGGATCCGGGCGGCGCGCAGTTCCCCGGTCGCCTCCGCCGCCGACTCCCTGCCGATCACCGCGATGGCGGCGGCGAGTTCGGGAGCGAAGTGCGCGCCGAGCACGGCTGCGGCCTGCGCGAAACGGACGGTGCCGGTGCCGAGCTGCTCCAGCCGCTCGATGAGCCCGGGTCCCTTGACCGCCGCCGCGAGGTCCCGCATCACGGGCAGTTCCCCGGCGGTGCCCTTGGCCTTCCGCTCACCGAGTCTGATGGCCAGTTCGACGGCCTCGAACGGGCTGCCGCTGGTGGCCGCCCAGCACTCCTCGCAGAACGCGTCCTCGGCCTCCTCTCCCACCTGCTCCCGGACGATCCGCGCCACACCGGCCCGGGTGAGCGGCGCCAGGGTGTACGGGCGGTTCCCGTGCCGGGCGACCAGTGTCCGCAACGGGGAGGCCTCGGGCGGCAGTTCGTCGGGCCGGTAGGCGACGACGATCAGCAGCGGAAGGTCCTCGGTGCGGGAGGCGAACGAGGAGAGCCAGCCGAGGGACTGGCCATCGGCCCAGTGACGCGGCGGGTGTGGCCGAGCCGGGCCAGGTCGGCGTGGTCCGGGGCCCGGCCACCGGCGAGGACGTCGTCGACCTCCTCGTGCAGCCGTCGCTCGGCGTCGGGGTGGTCGGCGAGGAGGGCGAAGGCGGAGGCCAGGCACATCGCCGTGGTCTCGACGCCGGTGAGGAGCAGGGTGACGAGCTGGTCGTGGATCTCCCGCTCCCCCGGCGGCCCGACGCGCCCGCCGGTGTCGCCAGCGGCCTCCAGCAGGGTGGCCAGGAGGTCGTCGTGCGGAGGGCCGCCGCGCCCGCGTTCGGCGACGATCTCGGCGACGAGGGCGTGCAGCCGGGCCAGGGCGTCGCGGTAGCGCCGGTTGGCGGGGGTGGGCACTCTGAAGGGCGCGTCGAAGGGCACGACCGTGCGGACGAACAGGCCCCGTGTGACGGTGCCGAGGCAGTCGCGCACGGTGGCGGAGCGCTCGGCGTCCAGGGAGCCGGAGAACAGCAGGCGGCTGGTGGCCCGGGTCGTCAGCGCCATCATCTCCGCGGTGACGTCGACGCGTTGGCCGGGTCGCCAGGCGCGGGACAGGGCCCGTGCCTCCTGTCCCGTCAGCCGGGTGTGCCCGGCGACACGGGCGGGGCGGAACGCGGGCTGGACCAGTCTGCGCTGGCGCCGGTGGGCGTCCTGGCGGCAGGTGACGAGGCCGTCGCCCATCAGGGCGCGCAGCCGGTCGAAGAGGGGGCCTCCCTTGTCGTAGGTGTGCGGGTCCGTGAGGACCTGGCGGACCACGTGCGGATGGCAGGCCATCCAGGCGCGGACGGGGCCCAGCCGGATCTCGACGAGATCACCGCGCGCGGGAAGGGAACTCAGGAAATCCAGCGGGCGACGGAACAAGGCAATAGCATGGCTGGCGAGCGGGAATATGCCTGGCGCCGTACCCACTGTCCATATTCGCTGCGGCTCGGTCACGGCATCGGTCATCGGACACCCCCTGCCTCAGTCGACACACGGAAATCGGCGTTCCGCCACCGATACACGCTTGAATTCTTGTTCTGCCCAGTCCAACCCGGGTACGGCGCGTTGAATCCTCTGAGCGCGGGGGCGCACGGGTGCACGGAGAATCACGGGCGAACATCAGTCAACGGGAATGTGCACGGAATATTCCTTGACTTCTTCCGGGGTTCCGGCGCGGAATTCCGGCCGCCGCTTGGAGAGAGTTTCGAAGGTGACACGCAGCTCGGACTCGGGGTCCGCGCCCGGCCGCCGTTCCGGGTGCTGACGCTCACCGACCGGGCCCCGCGCTCGGCTTCCCCCGCCAGCCGCGCTGGCTGCGCACCGCCACCCACCGCGCCCTGCGGCTCCGCGCCGGGCTGATACGGCTGCTGCCGCCCCGCCCGGAGCGGCTGCCGCGTCGGCCCAGGGCGCGCAGCTACCCCTTCGGCTGGACCTTGGACGACCTCGGCCCGCACTGGTCCCGGTCCCGGCCGCTCACCCCGCTCCCGGACGAGCAGCCACCGGCCGAGGGGCAACCGGTCGAGGCGCGGCAGGCCGAGGGGCAACCGGTCGAGAGGCGACCGGTCGAGGCGCCGCCCGGTCAGGCGTCCGGCAGCGGCGCGAGGTAGCGGCGGGCGATGGCGCGGGCCTGGTCGTCGTCGTCCGTCTCGATGCAGCTCGCCGGGTAGGCGTCGTCCGTACCGCTGTCGCTCCGCGGCGGGCCGGTCGGTCCGGAGGGGTCTGGGCCCATCGGCCCGGCGCGGGGCCCGCTCAGCCCTGTGCGCCGGGGGCCGCGCCGCGGAACCTGGAGTGGAGGAGCCCGCGAGCGGCGCGGGGTCGCCATCAGGGCCGCTGTCGAGGTCCGCGACCGGTCGAGGAGGAACAGTGATGAAGGCCACCAGTATCGGCGCGGTCATGGTCGGCGACGTCGTCACGGCCGACCGGGACACCCCGCTCCAGGACGTCGTCCGCAGGCTCCGGGACCACCGTGTCAGCGGTCTGCCGGTGGTCGACGAGGACGACCGGGTCGTCGGTGTGGTCGCCGAGCGTGACCTCGTGCTGCGCGACCCGGACGGCGGGACGGCCGCGGGGGTGATGTCGGCGCCCGCCGTCACCGTCCACGCCGAGGCCCCGGTGCCCGAGGCCGCCCGGCTGATGGCCGAGCACGGCGTCAAACGGCTGCCCGTGGTCGACGAGGAGGACCGGCTCGTCGGCATGGTCACCCGCCGTGAGCTGCTCCAGGTGTTCCTGAGCACCGACGACGACATCCGGCGTGAGATCAGCCGGAAGGTCCTGACCGACGCCCTCGGCGTGCCCGCGCGGGCCGTCGACATCGCCGTGCGGGACGGCGTGGTCACGCTCACCGGCCAGTTGGAGCGGCGCAGCGACACCGCCGTGGCGGTCGGCATGACCAGCCGTCTCGGCGGTGTCGTCAGCGTGCTCGACCAGTTGTCCTACCGTGTCGACGACTCCCCTCCGCGCCCGGCGGAGGAGGCGGCGCCGCACGGTGTGACGGACGACCACGTCAGCGGGGTCTGAGTCAGGGGCCGGGGGTGCCCTCGATCAGCCGCCGCAGGGACGGCAGCAGGGCGTCGAGGTCCTGTCCGCTGCGGAAGGCGACGACGGTGGTGCCGCCGTCCCGGGTGGCCGTCTGTTCGGCGGGCCCCGGGAACAGCGCGAGCACCTCGCGCATCGCCTCGTCGACCTCCCGCACCGGGTCCGCGGACTCGTCCCGCAGCCACCGCCGCAGCACGTGGTTGTGGGCGGCGACGACCGCAGCCGCCATCAGCTCCGCCCGCAGCGAGGCGGAGGCCGTCGGGTCCCCCATCCACTCGGCGATGAACTCCCGGAACAGCCGCTGGTAGCGGGCCACGCTGGCGATCTCCCGGTCCCGCAGCACGGCGACCTTGCTGGTCAGCGCGTACCGCCGACGGGCCAGGTCGCCCTCCTCGACGTAGTGCAGCAGCACCAGGCGGACCGCGTCGGAGACGGCGACCAGCGCGGTGCTGTGGCTGGACGTCGCGAGCCGGTCCTTGATCAGCTCCAGCATCCGGTCGTGGTCGGGGAAGATCACCGCTTCCTTGGACCGGTAGTGCCGGAAGAACGTCGTACGCCCGACCCCCGCCCGTTCCGCGATGTCGTCGACGGTCGTCTGCTCGTACCCCCGCTCGTCGAAGAGGGCGAAGGCGGCGTCCGCGAGCCGGATCCGGGCGGGTGACTTGCTCATGACCGACCATCCTAGGTCGGCCCCGGGCGGTCGCCCGGCCGGACCGGTCGCCGGGGCCCCGGGACGTACGGGGGCAGGTGGGTCCACCAGCGGGCCCGGGAGCGGAGGGCCGGCGGGAGGCGGGGGTCGGCGGCGAGGAGGCGCAGCCAGTGGCGGTCGCCGCCGATGCCGAGGGCGTAGACCAGGTCGCCCAGGACGCGGACGCTGAGGTCGCTGCCCGCGTGGGCGGCGGCGCCGTGCAGGGACAGTGCCGTGGTCCAGAAGTCGTCGCCGCTGCGGCCGCCCGTGTGCGCGAGCGCGCGGGCGGCGGCGTCCGCCACGGCGGCCGGGACCCCGCCGCGCAGCACCACGCGCTCGGCCTGGCGGCGCTCCGCGGGTCCGCCGAGGATGCCCAGGGCGTGGAACAGCCGGACGGTGGCCTCGGTGTCCCGGCCGAAGCCCAGCCGGGTGATCTCACGGCCCACGGCCGTGGCGAGCGGCGCCCGGTAGGGGGTGGCGTACAGGAGCAGCAGGGCGTGCAGGCGGACGTCGAAGACCGGGTCGGTGAGCGCCTCCTCCAGCAGGACCGGCAGGGTCGTGTCGTGGAAGCGCCCGGTCTGCCGGGGCAGCAGCGACACGGCGGAACCGGCGATCCGGGCGACCAGCACCGCGAGGTGGCGTCGGGTCTCCGGCGCGACGCTCTCCGGTGGTGGGCCCGTGGCGTCGGCGCCGCCCGCCCGGGCGCGCAGGGACGGCGGCAGGCCGCCCGGATCGCGGGCGCGGGCCAGGTCGAGGACGGAGCCCGCGAGGACGCGGGTGTCGTGGAAGCGCGCGCCGGTCTCCCGGAGCAGTTCGGCCGCGTACCCGGCGACCTGCCCGACCTGGTCGGGCCGGAAGTGGCCGTGCCTGAGCTTGCGGACGCAGGCCAGCAGGGCGCCGTAGCGGGCGTCGTCGTTGGTGGGGTCCGCCAGTTGGGCCAGGACCGACCGGGCCGCGTCGGGGTGGGCGCTGCCGTCGAGCAGGCAGACCGTCTCGATGTAGGCCTGGTTGGTCGGGTCGGCGGCCCAGTCGGCGAGCGCCGCGATGGCCGCGGGGGCGCCGGAGGGGTGTCCCAGCAGGCGGTTGAACGCCTCGAAGCGCTGCCGCCAGGCGCGTCCGTCGGAGACCACGGTCTCGGTGAGCAGGCGGTGGGCGACGGCCGACCAGTCGCTGGAGCGCAGCCGCAGGCTGGAGCGGGCCGCGAGGTAGGCGGTCAGCTCGTCCCAGTCGGTGCCGGTCACGGTGTCGTGGCCGGTCACCGCGTCGAGCAGGTCGTCCACCCGGTGGCCGAGCGCGGCCAGGTGCCGCGGCGGGCGCGCGAGCGGGGCGCCCGGCGAGAGATAGCGGTTGAGGGTGTCGACGGCGCTGCTGAGGTGGTCGGGCGGCAGCGCGAGGAGTTCCTCGTAGCGGCGCACGGCGAGGTAGGGGACCTCGGTGACCGCGGTCTCCCACCGGGAGATCCTGCTCGGGTCGGCCTGGTCCGGCCAGCACCCGCCGCGGAAGGCGGCGGCGAACGCGTAGGCCCGGGTGGCCCATTCGGGAGAGGCGCCGTACAGCCGGTTGACCCGTAACAGCCAGGCCGTGCGGTGCCGCGCCGAGAGCCTGCCGCCGCCCGTCGGCGGGGTGACACCGCGGTACGGCCGTCCGCGGTCCGCGTTTACCACAGAACGCCCCCATGCGACGACCTTTGTTGCACTGTCCGCATCCGTGTGCAATCTACCGGCTGCTTGTCCGTCGTGCCCCCTAAAGTTCCTTTCGATCAACGACCTGAAGGGGGACGTACCATGATCGACACCGGCTCTGACGTCATCGGCCCCGAGGACCCCGACGACGCCTGTCACAGAAGGGCTTGACGGTCCGTCACAGCCGGCGGACGGCGGAGAGGTCACGGCGCGCCTGGGCCGCTCGGTCGCTCAGGTGCGAGGGGCGCAGCTCCGTGAAGAGGGACCGCCGTCCCCGGTTGGCGGTCTGGTCGAGCCACTCCAGGGTCCGCCAGGCGCACCGGACCTGGTCGTCCACCAGCCGGCCCGGGAGGCGGGGGTCAGCCGGGGCCGGGTCGGACGGCGGGTCGGGCAGCGACAGCAGCAGGTCGCCGTCCTGCGGCCCCCCGGCGCCGCCGCGTCGCGCGGCGAGGACCTCCTCGACACGTTCCAGGGCACGCTCGATACCGGCCCGCCACGCCCCGGTCGGTGTCCGGTCGACCGCCGTGAGTTCGCGGCGCGCCGCCCACCAGTCGAGGTAGCGGGGTGACGGGCGGACGTACAGCACCCGTGCGCGGGTGTCCCGCAGCAGGTCCAGCATGACGCGGCCGTAGTGCCGGTCGTCGGCGAACACGTACGGCCGGACCAGGACCACCGCGGGCCAGGGCTGGCCGAGCCGCTGCACCTCCTCCATATGGCGTGCCGTCACGGCCCAGCCGCGCAGTCGGCCGGTCCGGCGGTCGAGGGGGTGGCCCTGGACCACCCGCCCGCTGTGCACCTCGGTGGCCGAACTGACCGGCACGTACTCCCAGCCGAGCGCCCCGGCGACCAGGGCGGCGGTGGACGCGGCGGACCAGACGGCGCCGATCACCACCAGGGGCCGCCGGTCGGCGCCCTGCCAGGGGGAGGCGGCGGGGTGGTACAGGTCGGTGAGGCAGTTCTGGACCAGCAGGTGCCCCGGCCAGCGCCCGGCGACGGGGGCCCACAGGGAGGTGCCCGGCTCTCCCTGCCAGCTGTACTCCCCCGCGGCGCGCAGCGCCTCCCCGACGGTGATCTGCAGCTCGGCACGGACCCGGGCGTGCGCGCCGTCGGGGTCCGCGTCCGAGGGGCGGTACGGCAACCGGTCGGCGAAGCCCGCCCGCAGGGCGCGCTCCGTCAGGTCCTCCCACGCCAGCGGCTCGGCGCCGTCGGCGAGCCGGAACTCGCTCACCAGGGCCGTGGGCAGCGGGTAGTCGTCCCCGGAGACGAGGTGCGCCAGACCCGCCCGGAAGCGCACGGCCGCCCGGCGGTCGTCGTAGAGCGCCGCGACGGCGCGCACCGGAGCGGGCAGCCTGGCCTGCGGCAGGCGCCGTACGAACGCCTCCACCCCGCTGATCGCGGAGACCGCCGCCGCCAGTTCGGGCGGCCGTTCGTACGGGGCGGCCGTCAGCGCCTCACCGTGGGGCAGCCAGCCGATGTCCGCGAACACCCGCGCCGGGCTCACTCCGGCGAACTCCGCCAGGGCGCGCACGAAGCGGGGTGGTGGCATCCGGTCGCCGAGCATGTACTTCCGCACGGTCTCCGGCTTGTAGTCCAGGGCGGTCGCGAGCGCGCTGTCGCCGCAGGGCCGACCGCCCGCCGCCAGCACGGCCCGGCAGCCCTCCAACGCGGCTCTGAGGCGCTCGCGTTCCTCCCTGGTGTAGGTCACCGGTCCCCCCTCGGCCCCGTACGGAAATGGTGACACGAGCGTACGGATCGGACGTCCGCGGGGCCCGGGTCTTGGGGAAATCTGGGCCCTGCGACGCCGTTCCCCGGGGAGGAGACCGGACTGGTCCTTCCGGTGGGTCTGGGAACGGAGGAGGGAGGAGAAGATGACGCCGGACAAGGCCGCGGGGGGAGACATGACGAAGGGCGCCACGTCCACGGGGGCGGTCCCGACGGTGACCGAGTGGCCGGAGTGGCATCCGGACGGCACACCGGACAGCCACCGGTCGCTGGCCCGCTACGTCAGCGTCCAGGCCCTGTGGGACCTCGACCTGCTGGAGCACCAGGCGCACCGCTGGGAGGGCAGGCCGCTGGAACTGCTCGAACAGCTCTACACGCGTCTGCGGCGCAAGAACATCCCCTACAACAAGAGCCCGTGGAGCGCACGCGCCCAGCAGCGGGTCCGTGACCCGCAGGAGGTCGACCGCAGTTCGGGCACCTGTCTGGACCTGACGCTCATGCTGGCCGCCATGTGCGAGGCGGCCGGGCTGCGCCCGTACGTCACGGTCCTGGAGGACCACGCCCTGCTGCTGGTGCACACCGACCCCGCGGCGGCGGACGACGAGCTGTCCCGGCCACCCGTGACCCCGGTTCCCGACCACGAGCGGGGCGTCTTCCGCACCTACGGGCAGCGGCTGCGGGTGACGGGCGGCACGGCCGTCGACCCGGTCCACGCCTGCCACGGGGTCGACGCCGACTTCGCCACGGCGTGCCGGAGTGCGACCGCGCAGCTGGAGGGGGAGCACGACACCGTCCGCATGGTCGACGTCGTCGCCCTGCACGCGACGGGTGACGAGGACGTACGCCCTCTGCCCGTGGTCCGCGACGAGTCCAGGGCAGCGATCCACCGGCGGCTCCCGCCCCGGCCGCCGTTCGTCGAGTTCGGCGGGCGCGGCAAGCTCGTCGGGGATCTGCACGAGGCCGCGGCGCGGGGTGGCACGGTGGTGCTGCACGGGCCGCAGGGCGTCGGCAAGAGTATGCTCGCCCACCATCTCGCGGCGCGCGCCGGTGAGGGGCGCGGGTGGTTCCTGGAGGCCTTCGACCAGCGGACCCTGACGGCCTCGCTCGGTGACGCGGAGATCGACGAGCGGGGCCTGAGCGGCCAGGCCCGCGACAGCGGCGACCGCTCGCAGTACGCGGCCCTGGCGCTGGAGCGGCTGAGCGCCACCAAGGCCCCGTGGGTGGTCGTCCTGGACAACGTGGAGGTCGAGCCGGAGGAGCTGCACCTTCCGCGGGCCACCACGGCGGGCCAGCTGGTGGTGGTCACCACCACCAGGCCGGAGCCGGGCGGCACCACCGACTCCGCGTCGCCGGACGAGCGCGCCGTCCACCACATCGACGTGGCCCCGCTGTGCCCCGAGGACGCCGGCGGACTGCTCGACGCGGCGGACGCGCCCCTGAAGCTCCTGGAAGGGCGGCCTCTGCTGCTGGAGGCCAGTGCGCGCCTGCTGCGCACCACCGGCCTCGCCTGGTGGAGGAGCCCCGCGGCACAGCCGGACACGGTCGAGGAAGTGCCCGCGGCCATCTGGTCCGCCATGACCGGTGGCCCGGACGGCACCGCGGACGGACCGCTGCGGGACCCGGCCGCCCGGGACCGCCGACTGGCGACCGCCATGGCCTGGCTGCCGCCCTCGGCACTGAGCCCGGCGCTGCTGGCGCTGGCGCTGGCGGGCGACGGGCCACCGCACGAGGGCGACGGGCCACCGCACGAGGGCGACGGGCCACCGCACGAGGGCGACGGGCCACCGCACGAGGTGGCGGCCGGCCTCGACCGGCTGCACGACCTGGGGCTGGTCGACTTCACCGGCGGCCGGGCCACCATGCACCGGCTCTTCCGCGGCGCGGTCCAGGACCACTCCGCGCGGCACGCGGGCGCGGACACCGCCGTCCTGGTGGGCACGGTGTACCGGAACCTCTTCGACGCCACGCACACCGCCCGGCCGGTCCCCGCCGAACGGACCGTCCTCGCCTCGCCGTTCGACCTGGTCCTGGTCACCAGGGAGGTCAAGCGCGTCGCCGACCTGTTGGCGGGCGCGCCCTCGGGGCCGGACGCCTTCCGCGACCTGCACGCGCTCGGGGTGCTGGTGCAGCGGCAGGACACGGAAGCCGCGACGTACTGCTTCCACCGGGCCCTGGAGCGCGCCGACGCGGACGGCGGTGCGGGGGCCGGGGCCGAGTGGCGGGTCATGCGCTCCGACTGTCTGCGCGGCCGGGCGCGGGCCGTGCACAACGCCCGCGGCGCGTCGCCGTGGGGCACGGTCGGGGAGGCCGTCGCCTGGGCCGTCGAGGCGCGGAACCTGTGCGACGTCCCCGGCGCGGGCCTGCCCGAACGGCTGGCCGCCTCCCGTGCCGAGGCCATGCACGGCCTGCTGATCCGCAAGCAGGCCAGGGCCGAGGGCCTGTCGGCGCGGGAGCGGCTGGAGCTGCTCCGGGAGGCCGAGCCGCTGCTGCGGCGCAGCGCGGCCGAACGCGCCCGGCTCACCGACGCGGACTCGCCCGACGTGGACCGCAGCCGCTTCAACCTCGCCGGTCTGGAGGTCGCCCTGGCGCAGGTGGACCCCTCGGTCCCGCCCCGCGCGCATCTCGACGCGGCCGAGGCGCACTACGAGGCCGTACTGAGGATCCGCCAACAGCGCTACCACACACGGCACCTGGAGGAAGTGATCACCTGCGTCAACGGCCTCGCACTGGTGAACTTCTACCGCGCCGTGCTGCAGGACGACCTCACGCCCGCCGTACGCGTCCAGTACCTGATGGCCGCGCTGCGCCACGCGCGGGAGGCCCTGGAGGTCCGGCAGAGCCTGGTCGTCAGCGTCGAGGGGAACGTCCTCAAGAGCCTGGACGTGCTGGCCAAGGCCGCCCTCGCCCGCCTCGACGCCCAGCAACTGGTGCGGGACGCCACCCGGGCGCCCGACGCCTCCGAGAGGTTGTACCGCGTCTACCGGACCGAGTCCGGTGACGGCCGCTTCACCCCCGCACCCCAGGAAAGGGAACGCTCATGACCTCGTCCTTCCCCCGGCCCGCCCTGCCCGGCAGCGGCAAGGACCTGCTGTCCGACATCGACGCCTACCTCGACTCCGACGCCATGCGGGCGTTGGTCGACGCCTTCGGCGGCGACGCCGCGGAGCTGGCGGGGACGCCGGACACCCTGCTGGAGCGCGTCGACCGGCTCTTCGCGTTCACCGGGAGCGTCAACACCCGGCTGGCGGACGAGGAACGCCACCAGGCCGGTGAGCTGCCGATGACCCCGGAGCAGGCCGCCACCACCCTCGCCGCCGCCACCGCCCTCGGTCTGCGGGACACACCGTCGCCCCGCCGACGGGAGTACGACCACGTCCTCATGCTCGGCGGCCTGGTCCGGGCCTGC
Organism: Streptomyces sp. NPDC006997; assembly: GCF_040635175.1. Lineage (NCBI taxonomy): Bacteria > Bacillati > Actinomycetota > Actinomycetes > Kitasatosporales > Streptomycetaceae > Streptomyces > Streptomyces sp. NPDC006997. Next base: position 45,527 of record NZ_JBEYHH010000020.1, on the reverse strand, counting down.
TTCAACCGCCCGGCCTACGCCGCCCAGCTCCTCGCCGACGGCACCGTGACCGCGGGGGCCGTCACCGCGCTGGGCGGCCACCGGCCGTTCGCCCGGGAGGCGCGCGACCCCAACGAACTGGAGTCCGTCATCGCCGGACGCCTCGGCCACCCCGAGCTGACCGAGGAGTACCAGGCGCTCGACCTCGGCACCCGGCTCGCGTTCGGCCTCGGCGACCCGGAGGGCGAGGAGGGCGAGGTGTCCCCCCTGCCGGGCCTGACCTGGGGGGTGCGGCGCTACCGCACCGCCGGGGGGCTGTCGGTGCGGGTGGCCGCCGCGCCCTCCACGGCGCCGGAGCGGCGCGCCCACACCGGAGAGACGTACGCCTTCTTCGCCGAGCGGATGGCCGCCCTGAAACCGGGCGCGCGGCTGCTGCTCGTCACCACGCCGATCTACCAGCCGATGCAGCACTTCACCGCGATCCGGATGCTGGCCCTCCCCTACGACGTGGAGGTGGAGACCGTCGGCGGCGACGTGGCGGACCGGGCGCCCGCGCTGCGCCAGCCGTTCACGCCGACGAGGTACCTCAACGAGGTGCACACCACCGTCCGGGCCCTGCGGGCGCTGACCGGGACGGCGTTGGAGCGGGCCGGGCTGCGCGCCCGGGACGGCGGGGCGACGCCGTGAACAGGAGTCTGCTCGAAGCGCTCACCCGTGGCTGGCTGCGGCTGCCGCCGGACGTACGCCTGGCCGTCCACCCCCTGGGCGGGACAGCGAAGGACGTGGTCAACAAGCGCCTCGCGGCCAGCTTCCTGGCGCCCCGGCTCCGGGACAAGCACCCCGAGCTGCGGTCGGTCCTGCGTGCCGGGCCCGACGACCAGCGGGAGTCGGACCAGGTGGCCGACGCCGTGGCCGGGCTCTTACCCGAAGTACGGCGGGACGGCCTGGTCCTGCCCGGCCTGCGCGACGCCCGCCACCGGGCCGGGGTGACCGTGTGGCGGCACGAGGAGACGCTGTACAGGCTGGCCAGGCAGTGGGACGGCGACCGCCCCCCGGCCCCCGAGGACTGCGACCGCGCGGTCACCCGGCTGTCCGGCGCGCACGACCAGCCGCCCCCGAACCACGCCGTCCTGGAACGGCTGCTGGCGGACCCGGACGTGGTCGGACGGCTCATCACCGTCGTGGACAGCCACTGGGCCGCGCACCCGCCCGCCCCCGGCCGCACCACCGGTCCGACGGACCAGCGCGCCGTGAACGAGCTGCTCGACTCCGACGTCACCAGCGACCTGGACGGGCTGTGGGAGTCCTACTCCAAGACCAGGCCCTGGGAGCGGCTACTGGCCGACGCCGAAGCCTTTGGGCTCTCGGCGACGGCGGATCCGCCCCGGCCGGGGGTGGCCGAGCGGCGCACGGGCCGGGGCACCCCGCTGCCGCGCCCGCTCGACAGGTCGCTGCGGCAGCGGCTCGGTCCCGCGGTCTTCAAGAAACCGGAGGACGCCAGCGAGGAGTTCCGCGACAGCACCACCCTGGAGGTCGCCCTGGCGGAGGCGGAACGCATGTGCGGACCCCTGGGCCTCTCCGACGACGACCGGCGGGCGGCGTTCACGCTGGGCGTGCACCTGGCGTACGCCGTCAACACGTCCGTCATCGACGAACGGCTGGCGGCACCCGGCCGGTCCCCCGTACACCGGCTGCCGCGCCGTATGGAGAAGCTGATCAGCGTGATCGTCGGGGAGCACTTCCTGGCCTACAACGCGCGCCGCCCGGGCGGACTGCACGGACGCGCGCGCCAGAAGCTGGAGGACGCCGACGTCCAGGTGGTGCCCCGGCTGTGGTCGAGGCTGCACACCGGCGAGGTCCGCGGGATGCCGACGTCCCCCGAGCGCTGTTTCGAACTCGTCAACAGCGCGATCCGGTCCTTCGTCCGCGAGGTCGGCTCCGACGGTCCCGCCCCCGACGAACCGGAGGTGGTGTGGCTGGGCGAGTGGGAGCCGAGGGACCCCGCCGCGGACGGCCCCACGGCCGCCCACGTCCCCGTGGGGGACCCGCGCGTGCACGACGCGGTCCTGTCCGTGTTCGACCACCTCGTCGGCGCGGACCCCTCCCTGGCGGACGGCGGCGCCTACCAGCTGGTCCGCTGGTTCCTGACCGCCTCGGACACGGAGGCCGTCCGCGGCTGGTGGCACCAGGCACTCAAGGCGTACGCCGACTCGCTGCCGGACGGCGGGCGGCCGGTGGTACGGCCCACCGTGGAACAGGCCCGCGACGTCGTCGAGACCTTCTGGTCGGACCAGGAAGAGGACCCGGAAACATGACCACGACCGTGAGCGTACGCATCGACACCGTCGGCACCGTCCGGCTCGGTCCTCCCCTGGAGGAGCGGCCGTTCTACGCGCCCCTGGAGCTGGCCGGCGGGATGCTGGTGACCGACCCCTTCGCCCCGGACGCCCCGCCGTACGCGGAGGTGGACGACCTCGCCGGGGCCGCCGACTGGCTGGCGGGCGTCTACGGCGCCGGGGCCGTGGCCGCCGCGCGGGCGGCGCTGGCCGGGGCGCGGACCGGGACGGTGTCCCGGCAGGACCCCGTGGCCGCCACCGTCCGGTCGGCCGACACCCCGTGGGCGCCGGGGCCGCACCACACGTCCGTGGCGCGGCTGGCGACCCTGCGCTGGCTGGCGAACTGGTCGCCGGACCCGCTCGATCGGGCGCTCCTCGACCTGGAGGCGGGGGGCCTGCTGTGGGACCTGGACGGGATCGTCCCGGACGCGTACGCGGCGGCGGAGAGGTGTCTGCGCGGGTCGGCCGAGCGGCTGCTGCCGCTGGCCGAGCTGCTGCGGCGCTGGTCGCCGCGGCAGGTGTCGGACGGTCTGGTCGCCGAGGCGGTCATGGACGCGCTGCTGGCGGCGGCGTCCCTGCTGGACGGCCATCCGCGGCACGCGCGGTTGCTCGAACTGGCCCGGGAGGAGGCCGCCCTGCGCGAGTCCGGGACGCGGATGTCCTGGCCCGAGGAGCGGATCCTGGCCAAGGCCCGGATCCACACGGCCCGTTCCGACGCCGGGCGCTGGATCGGCAGCGTCGACTGGGCGCAGGTCCCGGCGCGCGTCCTCGCCGCCGCGGAGAACACCGTGAGCTGGTGGACGCGGGACACCGAAGGCGGCGTGCTGCTGCGGGTGGAGGTGGCGGGAGGGCCCCGGGAGGCCCGGCCGGACGGGCTGGCGTTCCGCGTGTACCACCCGGACCAGCCCCTGCCGGTGGCACGGGGCAGGCTGACCCCGGCCCCGGGGCCGGGCGGGCGGAGGCTCCGCGGTGAGGCGCTGCTCGGTCCCCTGGCGCGGACCCTGGATCCGGCGGACATGGTGGTCGACGTGTTCGACCCGGCCATGGTGTCCCGCCCCCGGCTGGGCCGGGCCGCCGCCCGGGCCGCCCAGGAGCGCCGGGCCGTGCGCCACCTGGTCTCGCTGCGGCGGCACTGGTCCCTCCGCGACCGCGACGCGCTGCGGGACTGGGCGCGGTCCGGGGTACACGCCGCGCGGAGCCTGGACGCGACCGGCGCGGGCCCCGGGCCGGACCCGCTCGGCACCCGTGTACGGGCGCTCACGGTGGCCGCCGACGCCGCCGCGGCGTCCCTCGGCGCCCCGGCGGCGGAGCTGCCGGGGCGGGGCGGGGACATCCGGCTCACCGCGGGGGCGGCCGGGGCGCCCCGGCTGTGGGACCCGGTGTGGCGTCCCACGGTCGCCGAATGGCTCGCCGTCCGGCCGGACTTCGGGGTGGCGGCCACGGCCCGGCCGTGAGGACCCGGGCGCCGCCGCGGGTCAGCGCCGCCGCAGCGCCCGGTCGGCCACGGCGTGGGCCATGCCGCTGACGTGCAGCACGACGACCGCCCACAGGCTGGCGCTGTCGTGGGTGAACCGGCCGTCGGCGATGGCGAGGACGAGACCGCTGGTCCGGATCGCCGACATCACCCGCGCCGCCCGCGCGGCCTTCGGCAGTGTGAACGTCACCGCGCGCCCGGTACCGTCCGCCGACCGGGTCGTGTCATCGTGGGCCATGGATGCTCCTTCCACGGAGTCCCGGTCCGCCCACCGCTTCCTTCGGCTCTCACATCCGGGGAGCGGCGGGCGGACACCTGTTTACCCGTACTTCCGCTCCCAGCACCCGACCCGGAACAGGTCGTCCGCGCCGTCACCGGACGAGCACCCGCCCTCCACGCCGTCGGGCGTGACCGGTCGGACGTCGTCATCAGATCAGGACGGACGACGAGCCCTGCTGTCCCGTCGCCGCCTCACACGTCGTCCCGGGACCCACGCGCGGCCCAGCGCCTGCGGACGGCGTCCTCGTGTTCGCCCTGCTCCAGCGCCAGGTCCGCGTGGGCCAGGGCCGCCTCCAGCCGGGGAATCCAGTGGCGTCGCAGGGCCCTCACGCGCTGACGGGTGGCGAGGAGCTCGGCGCCGACGGCGCGGGCCGCCGCGCCCGCGGCGGCGTACTCGGCGGCTGCCCGTACGGCCTCCTGGTAGGCGGCCCCGGCGTGGAACAGCGCCGTGTTCGCGGGCGCGAGCACGTCCGGACCGCGCTCCGGAAGCACGCAGGAGGCGGTACGGGGGTGTCGTACGCCCATCGTGGACGTCCAGGCGGTCTCCAGCTCCGCGGGAGGCGTGGACGCCGTGGTCTCCAGCGCCTCCTCGCCGCCGAGGAGCAGTCCTCGGCGCAGCCAGAGTTCCGCCTCCCGCAGCCGCTCGTGCCAGCGTTCCCGCGCGGTGTGCTCCGCGCGCAGGAGTTCCTCGTGGCGGGTGCGCAGGATGCGCAGCTTCTGGTCGAGCAGGTCCGCCCCGCGCCGGGCGACCTCCAGGCTGCGGCGCAGTCGCATCCGGCCCGCCCGGCCGGGCGGAACGCGCAGTTCTGCCATGCGATCACCCGCCCTCCGGTGCCCGGTGGGCGTCGAGGAGTTCGGCCGGCAGCATGGCCAGCTCGCCGCGCGGCAGGGTGAGCAGCACCCGCCACGCGCGCTCCAGCGTCTGCTCCAGCGTGCGCAGTTCGCCCTGGCCCTGGTGCACGAGGCCGTGGGCGAACGCCTCGTCGAAGTCCAGGTAGCTGCGGTCGGTGCCGCTGAGCGCCGTCTGCCCGACGAGGTCGGCGAGTTCCCTGACCTGGCGGGCGCGGGCCAGCGCGGAGAGGAGCTGGGCGGCGACGTCGAGGTGGTCGTCGCGCGTGCGGCCGGGGCCCGCGCCCTTGCGCATCAGTCGGGACAGCGACGAGAGCGCGTCCACCGGCGGGTAGACGCCCTGGGCGTGCACCTGCCGGGAGAGCACGATCTGCCCCTCCGTGATGTATCCGGTGAGGTCCGGCACGGGGTGCGTGATGTCGCCCGCGGGCATGGTGAGCACCGGCAGCACGGTGACGGAGCCCGGCAGTCCGCGGATGCGACCGCAGCGCTCGTACAGGGACGCCAGGTCGCTGTAGAGGTAGCCGGGGTAGGCCCGGCGGGCCGGGATCTCGCCGCGGGCCGCGGAGACCTCGCGCAGGGCCTCCGCGTAGCTCGTCATGTCGGTCATCACCACCAGGACGTGGCGGCCCCCGGTGAACGCGAGGCGCTCGGCGACGGTGAGCGCGATGCGCGGGGTGAGGATGCGCTCGATCACGGGGTCGTCGGCGGTGTTGAGCAGGAGCACCAGCTCGCCCGCGGCGGAGCGTTCCTCCAGCGCGTCGCGTACGAAGGCGGCGTCGGCGTGGGTCACCCCCATCGCGGCGAACACCACGCAGAACGCCTCCCCTCCCGCCGTCGACTGGGCCGCGATCTGCGCGGCCAGTTCCAGGTGCGGGAGGCCCGCCGCCGAGAACACCGGGAGCTTCTGGCCGCGTACGAGTGTGGTGAGGGCGTCGACGGCGCTGACTCCGGTCAGGACCGGTTCGGCGGGCGGCTCGCGGCGCAGCGGGTTGACGGGGTTGCCGCCGACCGCCGTGGTCGTCTCGCCGAAGACGGGTGGTCCTCCGTCGAGCGGTTCACCGCGGCCGTTGCACACCCGGCCCAGCCAGCCGGGGCCCACGGGGACGCGCAGCGGCGCCCCGGTGAAGGCGGCGCGCAGCCGCGCCGGGTCCAGGCCCGCGGTGTCCTCCAGGACCTGCACCACGGCCGTGCCACGGTCGACCTCCAGCACGAGTCCGTGGCGCCGCTCGCCCGAGTCGGGGGTGAGCAGCACGAACTCGTCCCAGCCGACGCCCTCGACCTTGTCGACGACCGCGAGCGGGCCGCGCAGTTCGCGCACCGAGGTGTACTCGACGCGGCCCCGGTCCGGTGTGCCGTTCACGACACCTCCCCGAGTCGGGCGAGCATGGTCTCGCGCAGTGCCCGGACGGTCGCCGCGTCGTGCGGGCCCGCCTCCTCGCGGGCGCGCAGCACGGGTGAGAAGTCGACCTCCTCGATGCGGGCCGCGGGCACCCCCGCCTCGGCCAGCTCACGGCAGCGGGCGACGACCGCCAGTACCGCGTCGGTCAGCGCCATGGTCTTCTCCACACCGCTGTAGGCGTCCCGCTCGGACAGGGCGCTCTGCTGCAGCACGGCCTCCCGGACGAGCCGGCCGCCGAGGACGCTGACGCGTTCCTGGTCGGGCAGCGCGGTGATGCCGAGCAGGTCGACCAGGTCCGCGAGCCGGTCGGCCTCGGCGAGCAGTCCGGCCACCCGGGCGCGCCGGGCGGGCCAGTCGGGGGCGCCCGTGGCGGCGTGGTGGGCGCCGAGCGTCTCGGCGTCGCGGGAGAACGACCCGGCCCAGGAGACGGCCGGGTAGTGGCGGGCGTAGGCGAGGTCGCGGTCCAGGGTCCACAGGCAGCGCACGAAGCGCTGGGTGTGGGCGGTGACCGGCTCCGCCATGTCCCCGCCGGGCGGGGACACCGCGCCGATCACCGTGACCGAGCCGGTGCGGCCGCCGAGTGTGGTCACCGCGCCGGCCCGCTCGTAGAACGCGGCGATCGCCGAGGCCAGTCCCGCCGGGTAGCCCTCCTCGGCGGGCAGCGCCCCGGTGCGGGACGCGAACTCGCGCAGCGCCTCGGCCCAGCGGGAGGTCGAGTCGGCGATGACGACCACGCCCAGACCCATGTCGCGGAAGTACTCGGCGACCGTGACGCCGGTGTAGACGCTGGCCTCCCTCGCCATCATCGGCATGTTCGAGGTGTTCGCGATGATCACGGTACGGTCGGCGAGCCGTCCGCCGGTGCGCGGGTCCGTCAGCGCGGCGAACTCGTCGATGACGTCGGCCATCTCGTTGCCGCGCTCGCCGCAGCCGACGTAGACGATGACGTCCGCGTCGCACCACTTGGCGATCTGCTGCAACAGCACCGTCTTGCCGGTGCCGAAGCCACCGGGTACGGCGACCGTGCTGCCCAGGGCGACCGGGAAGAGCAGGTCGATGGCGCGCTGCCCGGTCCGCAGCGCCCTGTCGGCGGCCAGCCGCTCCCGGACCGGGCGGGGGGTGCGCACGGGCCAGTGGCCCGTCATCCGGACCGGGGTGCCCGCCACGGTCGCGACGACGGTGTCCTCGCCGTGGCGGCCGGGCGGGACGACGTTCTCCGCCGGTCCCGCGCGGCCGGGCGGGACCAGCACCCGCAGCGGCACCGGTCCGGCGTCCCGGATGTCGCCGAGGACGTCTCCCGGCGCGACGGCCTCGCCCTCCGCCACCCGGGGCGTGAACTCCCACGTGGCCGGCTGTCCGTCGCCCCCGGCGGTCACGGCACCGGGCTCCAGCCAGGCGCCGGCCGCCGACAGCGGGCGCAGCAGTCCGTCGAAGACGCCGCCCAGCAGGCCGGGGCCCAGCCTCGCGGACAGCGGCCTGCCCGACGGGCGGACGGACATGCCGGGTGCGAGGCCGCCGGTGTACTCGTACGCCTGCACGGTGACGACGGCGTCGCGGATGGCGACGACCTCCCCCGGCAGCCCGGTGTCGCCCAGGGCGACCAGGTCGTACATGGCGGTACCGGCCACGTCCTCGGCCTCGACGAGGGGCCCGGCGACCCGGAGGACGCGGCCGGTGCCGTGCGGGGCGTGCGTCAGGGTGCCCATAGCTCCTCCACCTCCGCGCCGACCCGGTCGAGGGCGCGCTCCGCGAACGCGGCGAGGCCGCAGTCGACGCGGCGTCCCGGGACTTCCCCGACGACGCCTCCGCCCGGGACGTCGGTGATCCTGGCGTCTGGTCCCAGCGACTGCCGTACGTGTGCCGTCAGCCGCTCGTGAAGGCGTGGGTAGGCGTCGGCGGCGCGCAGTTCCCCGACACCGCGCACGACCTGTCGGCGCAGTTCCTCCCAGCACTCCCGGCGGGCGGCGAGCTCCCGGGCACGGGCGGCCCGGCGGGAGCGGGCGCGTACCGCGCGCCGGGCCGCCGCGGCGTCGGCCCCGCCCTGCCGGCGGGCTTCGGCCAGGATCGCCGCGGCGCGGGCCTCGGCCTCCTCGAACACCGCGGCGGCGTCCGCGGCCGCGGCGGCCAGCAGGGCCTCGGCGTCGGCCCTGGCGTCCCGGAGCAGCCGGGTCCGTACCGGTTCGAGTCCGGCCGTGGTCCGGGTGGGCGTCGGGGTCCTCATGGGGGCATCACCGCGGTGAGCGGGTCCTCTCCGGCGAGCGGTCCCGGGCCCAGCGCGGCGGCCGCGGCGGGGGTGACGATGACGAGCCCCACGTCCGCCGGGAGTCCGCGCCAGGCGGCACGCACGGCCTCCGGGTCCTCCGCGGGGAACGCGACGACGCCGACCGTGCCCAGCCCGATGACGCGCAGCCGTTCCCCGATCGCCGCGATGTGCGTCATGGTCAGGCCTTTCCGATCAGGATGACGGCGACGACCAGGCCGTAGATGGCGATGCCCTCGGCGAGGCCGACGATGACCATGGCCCGGCCGAACAACTCGGGCCGTTCGCTCAGCGCCGCCAGGGCCGCGGCTCCCGTGTAGGCGACGGCGATCGCCGCGCCGATCGAGGCGCCCGCGACCGCGATGGCGGCTCCGATGAGGGCCGCAGAGCCGGAGCCGGAGCCCTGTGCGGCCACGGTCGTGGCCGTGTCCGCCTGCGCGGAACCGCCGCTCAGCGCGACCAGCAGGAGCGCCAGCGCTCCCGCGAACAGTGCCGCGTCCACCGCGAGGATCGACCGCAGGGCGGCCTTGCCGCGGTGCCGCAGCAGTCGGCGCGTGGCGGCGAAGGCCGCGACCAGCACCGGCAGTGCGATCAGCCAGGCAGTCATGTTGTCACCTCCGTGTTCCGTGATGTGAGCGCGTCCGCGGTCTCCGGCTGCGTGGGGACGTGCCAGGGGCGGAACGGCCGGCCCTCGGCGTCGAAGACACGGGAGAACAGCTCGTAGAACTCCAGTCGCAGGGCCTGTACGCCGGCCACCAGCGCCTCCAGGGCGAAGGCCAGCGCGTTGCCGAGGGCGAAGAGGAGGACCGCGCCGACGACCGCCGCGGGCCCGGATCCGGCCAGGGCCGTGGTGCCCTGCCAGACGATGGCGCCCAGTGCGGCGTGGGTCAGTCCGAACGCGGCGAGGCGGGTGAAGGAGACGGTGTTCGAGCCGATCCGGACGACCACGTCGAAGAGCTGGACCCCGGTCTGCAGGACGCCCGAGGCGCCGCCTCCCGACGCCGTGAACAGCCCGGTGCCGGCCAGCCCCAGCCCGGCGAGGGCGAGCAGCGAACCGCTCACCGCGAGGGCCGGCGTGCGCAGGGCGATGCCGCCCGCGAGCACCGCGAAGCCGAGGAAGACCGTCGCCCCGGCGATGCCGGACGACGCGTACAACGCCCGGCCCGGGCCGCCCTCCCGCCAGCGGTTGACGATGCCCGCCGCGTAGGCCAGGGCCAGCAGGACCGCGCCCAGGGCGACCGCGCCGCCGAGCAACCGCACGGGGTCGTCCAGGGGGGCCAGCCACAGGACCGGCAGCACCCCCGTGGGGCCGAAGAACTCGCCGTAGGCGACTCCGGCCAGCACGCTCGTCACGCCCGCCCCGGCCAGGAAGGGCCACAGGGGGCGCAGGGACGTCCAGCGGCGCGGACGGCCGGAGCGCAACAGCAGCGCTCCGAGGAGCAGGAGGGCGCCGTGGCCGGCGTCGCCGAACATCATGCCGAACATGACGACGTAGGCGAGGCCGGCGGGCACGGTGGGGTCCACGTCGGTGTACGGGACGGTCCCGTAGGTCCGGACGAGCGGCACCAGGGAGCGCCGTACCGTCCCGGTGTCGTACAACCGGGTCGGCGGGTCGACTCCGCGCGGTGCCGGCAGCGGCACCACGGCGCCTCCGACGTCCGCCAGTCGGCCGCCGAGCCGTGCCACGTCGGCCGCGGGGCACCATCCGGCCAGCGCGGCCACCCGGTCGTGCCGTACCGCGGCGTCCCGGTACGCCTCCAGCTGCGCCTCGCCGGCCAGCAGGTCGGCCCGGCCCTCCCGCTGGAGCGCGTCGAGGTCGGGCGGTACGGGGGAGAGCAGGGCCCGGACCGGACCGGCGCCGAGCGACTGGAGCCGCCGGGCGGCCGGTCCCGGCGCGCCGTGTCCGGTGCCGTCCGGGCGGTCCAGTTCGACGCGGCCGGAGTCGGCGACGCGTACCAGGGCGTCCCTCAGGGCGTCGCGCGGGGCGACCACGGCCACCCGCTGCATACGCGCCGGGGTCAGGGAGTCAGCCCACGAGTTCATCGAAGGCCTCCCGCGCCCGTCCGCCGAACGCGGCGCACTCCAGACCGGCGCGGATCCGCCACGCGTCGACGCCCAGTACCGCGACGGCGCCCACGACGGGCGACACGTCGAAGCGTGCCGCGCCCAGCATCGACAGGGCGTCCCGCTCGACCGCCTGCCACCAGCGGGCCTCCGCGCGCCACAGCTCCGTCGGCCGTTCGACTCCCGCCAGCGCCCAGCGGGCCGTCGACGGCAGCCGGGCACGGAAGTCACCGAAGGTCAGGGCCTGCACGGCGGCCGTGCCGAGCAGCCGGGTGGCGTCCCGCGTGGCGGGCCCGGTCAGGGGGCGGCCCGTCAGGTGGACCTCGCGGGCCACCAGCAGCGCGGCCTCGCCCGCCGCCCAGCGGGCGGCGGGCGGCACGCTCGCCGCGGTGCGGGCGGCCGCCGACAGGCGCATCCCGGTGATCACCGCCGCCGGGGTGTCGGCCCCGGGATCGCCCCACGGCGAGGAGGCCAGCACGGCCCGCACCGCGGCCGGGGAAGTGGTCCGGGACAGGCGGGGCCAGGCGGTCGACAGCGCGCCCAGCCGGTAGGGCGGGGGCTGCGGCGGGCCGGACAGGGCCCGCAGCCGGCTGCGGGTGTTCGCGATCTCGAAACCCGACGCGAGCAGACGTACGGCGGTGGCGCCGGGCCGGGGCTGCCAACCGGCGAGCACCCGCAACTGCCACACCAGGGCGTCAGAGACCGCCCGCTGCGCCTCGGCGGCCCCGGCCGCCACGTCGAGTCCACGCCGGTAAGGAGTGTCCGCCAGCGCGCGCAGGGCGTCGGAGAGGCCGGGCCCGGCTGCCAGGCGGTGTGCCGTGTCGGGCCCGGCGTGCCCGGCGGCCATGGCCCTGGCCCGGGTCACTCCCGCGACCCATCCCGCGCCCATGGCGCCTCCTGACGTGCTCCGGGCGGTGGCGTGCCCGCCAGAGCGGTGAGCTCGTCGGCCACCTGGGCCACCAGGCGCGCGGCCAGGGCCGGAGTGCGCTGCCGGGCCCGCTCCCGCAGCTCCTGCACGGCGCGTCGTGCCGCGACGTCCTCGCGGGCGGCCTCGGTGACGGCCTCGTCCCCGAGCCGCGCCGCCGTCTCACGCCGGACCTCGAGGGCACGGGCCCGCGCCGCCCGCATGGTCCGGTCGGCCCGTTCCGCCGCGGCACGACGGCGCTCCGCGGCCTCGCGGACGGCGGCGGCACGGATCGCCGCGGCTTCGCGGGCGGTGTCGTCCAGCAGGGTGAGCGGGGGCTGCAGTTCGGCCGTCAGCTCGGCGGACCGGTCGGCGGGAACGGCCCCGCCGACCGCCGGGCCAGGCGAACCGGCTGGACGGAAGCGCGCGAGGAACTCGCGAAACCCAGGCATGGAGTCCTCCCGGATCGGTTCCGGTGCTCACTGCGACCTCACTCCACGCTACCGAGGCCGCCTCGGACCCCGCAGGGGTCCTTCGACCTGAGGAAGGGGCCGGGCGGCCCTGTCCCGCCCGGCGGGGCGGGGGGATCATCACGATAGGAGCCATGCGTCCGCAACGCTTCGTGGGAGGTTGCCATGGACGACCGAGAGGCTCAGGAAGCCGGCAGGGCGTCGGAGGAGGCACGTCACGCGGTGCCGAGCTACGCCCCCCAACCCGCCGAGGAGTTCCGCCAGGACCTGATGGTGCGCTACCTCCAGGCCATGACCTCCAGCTCGGCGACGGCGGCGACCGCCGAGCCCGACACCGGACACGTCGCCGCCAGCACACCCGCGCCCGCCGCCGCGCGGGCCACCACCCCCGCGGACCTCCAGGTACGCCATGTCATGCGGCGAGCGGTCACCGCAGTCACCGCCGACACGCCCTTCCTGGACATCGCCCGGATGCTGGCCCGCCGCCGGATCGGAGCCGCGCCCGTGGTGGACGACTCCCAACGCGTCATCGGGGTGATCGCGGAGTCCGACCTCCTCGCCCGGGCGGCTTCCCTCGCCTCCTCGGGCGAGCGTCCCGGACCGTTCGCCAAGCTGCTCGGCCGCCGACAGCCCGCCGCGGAGTCGGGCGGCACGGCGGCCACGCTGATGTCGGCACCGGCGCTCACGGTCCACCCCTGGACCCCGGTCGTCGACGCGGCGCGCACGGCCGCCCGTTCCCGGGTCCGGCAGATCTTCGTGACCGACCCGCGGGGCGGCCTCGTCGGCGTCGTCAGCCGCAACGACCTGCTGCACGCCCTCGTCCGGGACGACGCGGCGATCCGCGAGGAGGTCGTCGGCCACGTCCTCCGGGACGAGCTGGGCCTCCCGCCCGGGAGCGTGGACGTGCGGGTGCTGAACGGCACCGTCACGCTCACCGGGAGACTGGACTCGGAACTGGTTCCACGGCTGACCGAGGCGGTGGCGGGGATCGCCGACGTGGTCGAGGTCGTGGACCGCCTCACCGTCGTCTGAGCCCCTCGGGCGAACCAGGCGGCCCCGGGCGGCCTCGTCTCCCGGAGCGGAGGACGGAGCGCGGGGCGTCCCGGGGCCTGGAGGTCCCATGGCAGGTCACCACGGGGCGGGCACTCCGCCCTCCCCCGCCCGACCGGCGGCGGCCGCGGCCTCGCCCCTCGGGGATCCGGACCCGCGGGTGCGGCGGCTGCGCCGGGTTCGGCATCGCCCTGATGGCCGCCATGGGCGACCTGGAGGTCGACGGCGAGATCCGGATCGTCGAGGTGACCCGCGGCGGCCGGTCGTTCCTGCCCACCCGCCACACGCCCGCCGAGACGGGCGACCTCGTCACCTTCGCCGTCGCCGCCGACGCACTCAGCCGACTGCGCGGCTTCCTGGACAAGGAGCTGGACACATGAGGGTCATCGTCGCCGGTGCCGGACGCCTGGGCACCCAGATCGCCCATGTCCTGGGCGCCGCCCGCAGCCAGGTCACGCTCGTCGACCGGGACGAGGACCGTATCGCCGCGCTCACCGGCCACGTCCCCGCCGACCTGTGTGTCGGCGACGCCTGCGAACCAGGTGTCCTGGAGGACGCGGGCGCGCACGCCGCCGACCTCGTCGTCGCCACCACCGGCGAGGACGAGGACAACCTGGTCGTCAGCCTCCTCGCCAAACGCCAGTTCGGGGTCGCCCGGGTCATCGCCCGGGTCAACGACGACGAGAACGCCTGGCTGTTCACCTCCCCACTGGGGCGTCGACACCGCCGTACCGGCCGCGGCGCCCCTCGTCTCCCTCATCGAGGAGGCGACGAGCGCCACCGACACCGTCGCGCTGCTGCGCCTGAGCAAGGCGGGTGTGAACGTGATCGAGACGACCATCACCCCCCAGTCACGCGCCGCCGGCCGCACCCTCACGGAACTCGCGGTCCCCCCGGGCATCGTGGTCACCACCGTCGTCCGCGACGGGAACCCCGTGCCCCCGGTACCGGACCTGGAGCTGCGGGAGGGCGACGAACTCCTCGTCGTGTCCCACACGGCCACGGAGGGCGAGGTCCACGCCGTCTTCCAGTGACGTCCTACTCGTCGGCGAGCCAGTGCCCGAACGCCGTCAGATGCCGTTCCGAGGCGGCGAGCAGGTGGGTGTACACCTGGCGCGTGTCCGGGGCGGTGAGTCCGGACAGCGCCTTGGTCAGCGCGGCGACGTCGTCCGTCTCGACCGTGCGGCCCGCCTCCAGGGCCCCGGACAGGCTCTCCGTGCCCTGCTCCAGGAGCCGGTCGTAGGTGGCCTGGACGGCGGGGTCGGTGAACTCACCGGCCGCTTGGCGGGCGGTCGGGTCCGCGACGTCGTACCGGTCCAACAGGGTGCGTACGGCGGTCAGGTGCCGCGTCTCGGCCCGCGCGACGTGCGCGAAGACACGCGCGTCGTGGCGTTCGGCGAGCGCCGCGTAGAGGGCGTGGGCGAGTCTCTCCTCCTCGGCCGTGTTCGCCAGCGTGGTCTTCCGCGCGGCCGTCAGCGTGCCCCGGGCGGCGGTGACCGCTCCGCCGCACGTCCCGTCGTGCCGCCGGACACCGCCCGTGCCGTCCATGCCGTCCATGCCGTCGCCGTGGTGGTGTCCCGGGTGCTGAGCACCCGTCAGCCCGCTCCCGGCCAGGGTCCGCGCGGCCACCGGCGCCGCGCCGCCCGTACCCGCGGACACCGGGCCGGCGGCCAGCACTCCGCCGAGGGCGAGGGCGCCCGCGGTGACCAACGTCGCGATCTTGGTGTTGCGCTTCATGACGGACCTCCTCCGTTCCCCGCACCACCCACCGTCGTCCCGGGCCCTGCAGGCACCGTGCGGTGTGTGTGGAGACCGGATGGAGACGACCGGCCGGGGGTCCGGGCTGTTCGGCCCCTCCCCGGGGCGGGCGCGCCCCGGGTAGACGTGGGACATGGTCACCACGGTGCTCGTCGTGGAGGACGAGAGGGAGATCCGCGAGCTGCTGCGCCGCTACCTGGAGCGCGCGGGTTACGGCGTGCTGACGACCGGTTCGGGTGCCGAGGCGGTCCGGCTGCTCGGTGAACCCGGGATCGCCTTGGCGGTGCTGGACCTCGGCCTGCCGGACGTGGACGGGGACGAGGTGCTGCGCGAGGCCCGTGAGCGCGGGCGGGTGCCGGTGGTGGTGCTGACCGCGCGGACGACCGTCGAGGACCGCATCCACGGGCTGCGGCTCGGCGCCGACGACTACGTGACCAAGCCGTTCAGCCCCACCGAGGTGGTGCTGCGGGTGGGCGCGGTGCTGCACCGGGCGGGGGGTGCGCCGACGGGGGCGGCGCGGACCGTGTCGTACGGCGGTGGACGGCTGCGCGTCGACGAGGCCCGGCACGAGGCGACGCTGGACGGGACGCTGTTGGAGCTGACGCCGACCGAGTGGGGTCTGCTGACGGCGCTGGCCTCGGTGCCGGGGCGGGTGTACTCGCGCTACGAGTTGGTCAACCGGGTGCGCGGCTACGAGTTCGCCGGGTACGAGCGGACGGTCGACTCGCATGTGAAGAACCTGCGGCGCAAGCTCGGGCCGGACGGTGCCGGCGTCGTGGTGACCGTGCTGGGGGTGGGTTACCGGCTGGGGTGGTCCCGTGACCCGTGAGCCGCGTCGGGCGCGCCCCGGTGTTCGGCCGTCCGGTGGGCTCGGCCCGCTCGGGCGACGGCTGTTCGCCGCGTTCGCCGTGGTGGCGCTGGCGTCCGTGGCCCTGCTGACCGCCGCGGCGCTCGTCGGCGCCGACCGCGGGGTCAGCAGCGCCCACCGGGCCGACCGGCAGCGCACCGCCTCCCGGGTGGCCGCGGCCACCGCCGACGCCTACCGTGCCGCGGGCGGCTGGTCGACCGCCGACCTGTCGGCCGCGCGGTCCCTCGCCGCCGGGGCGGGGGCCGTGCTCACCGTGAGCGACGCGGACGGCGGGATGATGTCCGGTGGCTCCGGCTCCGGGTCGGCGGACGACCACGGCATGTCCGGTCCGGGGCGCGGGCACCGGGGAGGGGACGCGGGGTCGGGGCCCGGCGCGAGCGCTCCGGTAGTGGTCGACGGCGGCACGGTCGGCTCCGTACGCCTCGTCTTCCCGCCCGGCTCCGAGTCGGCGGGCCGGTCCGCCGCCTGGGGCTGGGTGGCCGCCGCGGCGGTCGGCGCGCTGGCCCTGGCGCTGGTCGTGAGCTGGTTCGTCACCCGGCGTCTGACGGCCCCCGTGGTCCGGGTCGCGTCGACCGCCCGTGCGCTGGCCGCCGGGGACCGGGACGCGCGGGCCCGCGTCGACGCGCCCGGTGAGCTGGGTGACCTCGCCCGAGCCTTCGACGCCATGGCCGACGACGTCGGCCACGCCGAGCGGGCCCGCCACCGGCTCGCCGCGGACGTCGCCCACGAGTTGCGCACGCCGCTGACCTCGTTGCGGGCGGGGCTGGAGGAGCTGCGCGACGGCTACGCCGAACCGGCGCCGGACCGCCTGGCCGCCCTGCACGACCAGGCGCTGCGGCTGGGCCGCGTCGTCGACGACCTCGGCGAACTCGCGGACGCCGAGTCGGCCCGGCTGTCCCTGCGCCTGGCGGAGGTGGACCTGACCGCCCTGGCCGGTGCCGCCGTCGCCGCCCGGGAGGCCGAGCTGCGCGCCGCCGGACTGACCGTACGCACCGTGCCCGGCCCCGCTCCCCTGCCGGTCCGCGCCGACGCCGACCGGCTGCACCAGGTGCTCGGCAACCTGCTCAGCAACACCGCCCGCCACTGCCGTCCCGGCGACAGCGTCACCGTCACGACGTCCGCCACGCCCTCGGAGGCGCGCGTGGAGGTGGCGGACACCGGTCCCGGCATTCCCGCCGACGAACTGCCGCACGTCTTCGACCGCCTGTGGCGCGGGGCCCGCGCCCGCGCCGGGAGCGGCATCGGCCTCGCCGTGGTCAGGGAGCTGGTCACCGCCCACGGCGGCACGGTCACCGCGACCCGTGGACCGGACGGCGGCACCCGGATGACGGTCCGGCTGCCGAGGGCGGCGGCACCGACGCCACACGCGGCACGAACACCCTGATGAAATACCCTCCAGGGTATGCCAACGTCGCAGGCGGGCGCGGGGGCCGAACGGCCCCCCGCGCACCCCGTCGGCCCCTCGCCCCGCCCCGCGCGCGGTGGTCGACTGGAAGACGGAACACCGGAGCAGTCGACACCAGTGAGAAGGGCCCGGCCATGACCGGCAGCACACCCCAGACCCTCGACCCGCACCGCGACGAGCCCGCGGAGGCGCACCGCCTGGAGGTCGTCCACGTACGCGGCGACGCCTACACCGTGGACGTCCGCGAACACCGCCTCCAGGTCGACCAGCCCCTGGGAGCGGGCGGCACGGACACCGCGCCCACCCCCACCGAGCTGTTCGCGGCCTCCCTGGCCACCTGCGTGGCGTTCTACGCGGGCCGCTTCCTCCACCGGCACGGCCTGCCCCGCGCCGGCCTGCGCGTCCGCACGGAGTTCACCCTGTCCACCGACCGCCCGGCGCGCGTCACCGCCCTGCGCCTCGTGGTCGTCCCGCCGCCGGAGCTGCCCGAGCAGCGGCGCGCGGCCCTGCTGGCCGTGGCCTCGCGCTGCACGGTCCACAACACCCTCCACCAGCCGCCCGACGTCGACATCGAGCTGGAGCCGTGAGGGTGCCCCCGGAGCCGGTCGTACGGACCCTGCTGGAGCGCGTCCGGGGCGGCCTCATCGGCGACGACGAGGTGGTGGACGGGCCGTACGGGCCGAAGCGGCTCGTCTACGCCGACTACACCGCGTCCGGACGGTCCCTCGACTTCATCGAGGACTTCGTCCGCGAGCAGGTCCTGCCGCGGTACGGGAACACCCACACGGAGAGCTCCAGCACCGGGGCGCAGACGACCCGGCTGCGCGAGGACGCCCGCCGCGTCATCCGCGACGCGGTCGGCGGCACCGAGGACGACCTGGTGATCTTCTGCGGCGCCGGGGCCACCGCCGCGGTCAACAAACTCGTCGGCGTCCTGGGGCTGCGCGGCCCGGACCACCTCCCTCCCGACGAGCGGCCGGTGGTGTTCGTGGGCCCCTACGAGCACCACTCCAACGAGCTGCCGTGGCGCGAGTCGGTCGCCGACGTCGTGGTCGTCGACGAGGACGCCGACGGCCACATCGACCTCGCCGCGCTCGAAGCGGGGCTACGGCGGCACACCGGCCGTCCGCTGCTGATCGGCAGCTTCTCGGCCGCCTCCAACGTCACCGGCATCCTCACCGACACCGACCGCGTCGCACGCCTGCTGCACGCGTACGGCGCCCTGTCCTTCTGGGACTACGCGGCCGCCGCCCCGTACGTCCCGATCCGGATGGCCGGGAGCGCGCCGGGCGCCGGGGACCACAAGGACGCGCTGTTCCTCTCCCCGCACAAGTTCGTCGGCGGCCCGCAGACGCCGGGGGTACTCGCCGTACGGCGGGAACTGGTGCGCAACCGGGTGCCCACGGCTCCCGGCGGCGGCACCGTCGCCTTCGTCGACCCGCGCGGCCACCGCTACCTCGACGACCCGGTCGCGCGCGAGGAGGGCGGCACCCCGGCCATCGTCGAGTCCATTCGGGCCGGACTGGTCTTCGCCCTCAAGCAGGCCGTCGGCACCGACACCATCCAGGCCGCCGAGGAGCGCCACTGGCGCCGCGCGCTCGCCCGCTGGGACCGCAACCCCCGTATCGAGGTCCTCGGCAACCACCACGCCCGTCGCCTGTCGATCGTCTCCTTCCGGATCCGCCACGGCGAGCACGCGCATCTTCACCACAACTTCGTCGTCGCCCTGCTCAACGACCTGTTCGGCATCCAGGCGCGCGGCGGCTGCTCCTGCGCGGGTCCCTACGGGCACCGGCTGCTCGCCATCGACACCCGCACCTCCCACGCCCTGCGCGACGAGGTCACCCGAGGCTGCGACGGCATCAAGCCCGGCTGGGTCCGCGTCAACTTCAACTACTTCATCAGCGACACCGTCCGCGACTACCTCATCGACGCGGTCGACCTGGTCGCCGCGCGGGGGCACCGGCTGCTGCCCGACTACCGCTTCGACCCGCACACCGGACAGTGGCGCCATCACGGCGGCCCCGTCGACCCTCCCCTGCGCCTGACCGACGTACGCTTCGGCGCCGACGGACGGCTCACCGCCGGGGGCGGGCCCCACCGCCGGCTGGGCGAGGAGGCGCTGGCCGGTCAGCTCGCCCGGGCCCGCGAGACGCTGGCCGCCCGCCGCGAGCGGCTCGACGACGGCCCGACCGGACTGCCCGCCGACTTCGAGCACATGCGCTGGTTCCCGCTGCCACCCGTCTGCGTGGAACAGATCCACCCCGGCCCCGGTTGAAGCGAGCAGACGCAAATACCCCCGCGCGGGTATCCATCAGGGAACGGAGAGGACCCATGCCGACCGTGGAACTGACCAAGGACAACTTCGACGAGGTCGTCACCGGATCCGAGATCCTGCTGATCGACTTCTGGGCCGCCTGGTGCGGACCGTGCCGGATGTTCGGCCCCGTCTACGAGAAGGCCGCCGCGCGCCACCCGGACATCGTCTTCGGCAAGGTCGACACCGAGGCGCAGCCCGAACTCGCCGGGGCCTTCCGGATCTCCTCCATCCCCACCCTGATGGCCGTCCGCGACCGGACCGTCCTGTACGCGCAGCCGGGCGCGCTGCCCCCGCAGGCGCTGGAGGATCTCATCGGGAGGATCCGCGCCGTCGACATGGACGACGTACGCGGGAAGGCGGAGGCAAGCTGACACCTGGGGTGCCCGCGCCGCCGGAGGACTCCAAGAGGCCGGGCCGGACACCCACCCCCCGCACATGCAACCGACCGAGAAAGGCCCCCGCCATGCGCTACGACCGCACAGTGCACCTCGACAGCGACTTCGCCACCGCCCTCGCCCGCACCCGCGACGCCCTCGCCGCCCAGGGCTTCGGCATCCTCACCGAGATCGACGTCACCGCCACCCTCAAGGCCAAGCTCGACCGCGACATGGAGGACTACGTCATCCTCGGCGCCTGCAACCCGCCCCTGGCCCACCGCGCCCTGGAGACCGACCGCTCCATCGGTCTGCTGCTCCCCTGCAACGTGGTCGTCCGCCGCGACGGCGACCGCACCGCCGTACAGGCCCTCGACCCGAACACGATGGTCGCCCTCACCGAGATCGACGCCCTGCGCCCGGTCGCCGAGGAGGCCACCCGCCGCCTGGACGCCGCCCTGGCCTCCCTCACCGCGCGCGGGCCGGAAGGCTGAGCGGGCGACATCGCCCCGGTACGCGAACCGGGAGACCCGGTCGGCCCGGTCAGCCGATCATCTTCTTCCGCCACCGGGGCTCGACCTTCTCCCACGCGACCTCCCACTCCCGCCACCGCCTCCGGTCCAGGCGGGTGCGTACGAGCCAGCCACAGCCCACCGCGGTGGCTCCGACGGTCAGCCCCACCGCGACGCCCACCAGGTCGGACTGCAGCCGTGCCTCCGCGGCGGTGGGCGGCTCGGCCACCAGCCTGCCGGAGCGGTCGGTCCAGACGGTGACCGGGGTGCCCGGCCGGCTGCCGGTCCCGACCCGCGCCAGGCCCGTGTGCGTGACCCCGTCGGAGTCCGTCCAGCGGGCCTTCGCCCATGCCTGCTGGCCGCCGTCCGTGGCGGGCACGTTCTCGGTGAGCACGGCGGGCACGGGGTGCACCGCCGCGCGCCGGGCGGCCAGGTTCTGCTCCATCCACGCCCCCGTCGCCTGACCCGCGAACACACCGCCCACGAGGACGGCGATCCAGGTGGCCAGCACCACCCACGCCTCGACCCGGTCGCTGCGGCGCCGGAGGGGGTTGTGCCGCCACCGCCAGAACCGCACCTTCTTCACGCATGTACGACGTGTCTCCGCCATCGGTCGACAACTCCTCGCACCACTCTGCCGACAGCCCGACCTCATACGTAACGTCTCACGCCGGGCGAGGCGGGAGGAGAGGCCGATGAGGCACGCTCACCGGGCCGTCCGGGCCTTTCTCCATGCCGTTCGGACCTTCCCCCTGCCGGACCGGGGTCCCGCCGGACATGGTGGGCCGAACGGCCCATGGCCAAGGGCTCCCCGGCGCGTCACGCTGGTAGCGGAGGGAGGAAGCGGACCGAGAGCGGCCGGAGGACCGCTCCCCCGGCCCCCCGCCCCATAAAGGCAGTAGAGGAGGCGCCGGTCCCGCGCCTCCCACCCGCCCGGCCCCGTGCGGACGCTCACCGGCACCCTTCGAACGGGAATGATCACCATGGAAGCCAAGCAGTGGACCGTCCAGATCCACATCACCGAGGAAGGCGACGACACCCACGCCCGTGCCGTCCTGACCACGCGGGACACGTCAACCGTCACCGGCAGGGGCGTGGCCCGGCGCAACCCGGTCGACCGCCCTGTTCCGGAGATCGGTGACGAACTCGCCGCCAGCCGCGCGCTGGAGGATCTCGCCAGCCGGCTCCACGACGTCGCCGCCGACGACATCGTCCAGTTGACGGGCCCCGTCGACACCCGGCGGCCCGCTCCCGGGGGACGGTGACCGAGGGGCGCCGTCCCCGCACATCGAACAGGCGGAGGTGACGAGATGCGCGTCCTGGTGGGATACGCCACCGCCCACGGCTCCACCCGCGAGATCGCCGAGCGACTGGCCGCCAGGCTCGGCGCGGCCGGGCTGAAGGCCGAGGCGCGGGCCTTGGAGGCGGTCGACGACGCCGACGCGTACGGGGCGTTCGTCCTGGGCAGCGCCGTGCACGGGCAGGCCTGGCTGGACACGGCCAGGGACTTCGTCCGCGACCATGCCGACGTCCTGGCATCCCGACCCGTGTGGATCTTCAGCGTCGGGATGCCCGGGGCCCTGCGCGGGCCCTGGCGGCGCATGGCGGCCGAGGAGATCCCGGTCATCGTCGAGGCCCTGCCGGGGGACCTGTCGTACCGGGACCACCGGCTGTTCTCCGGTGTCGTCTCCCGGACCCAGCTGCCCCGCACCGGGCGCTTCCTGTTCCACCTGGTGGGGGGCCGGTTCGGCGACTACCGCGACTGGGACGCCATCGACGCGTGGGCGGCCGGGATCGCCGCCGAACTGACCCCCACGTGACCGCGGACAGCGCGGGCACCGGGGACGGCTCAGGGTCCCAGCGGCCCCTGCCCGGTCCGGGCGACCAGGAACTGCGTACTGTCGGCCAGGGTGGTGAGTTCCGGGTAGTCGTCCTCTTCGATGCGCACCCCCGTGCGCTCCGAGAGGATCTCCACCAGGCTCAGGAAGTCCAGCGAGTCGAGTTCCAGCACGTCGCGGAACTTGTCACCGGGCCGGACACGGGTGAAGTCGGCGTCCGGGACGATCTGCGCGAGGGACTCCTCGACGACGGCCAGTGCCTCGGTGCTGTTCAGGGGCTTCATCTCGTTCACCACTCCTCCGGGTGCTGCAGCAGTCGGTCCACGGCCGTGAGGTAGCGCGCCCCGACCGCGCCGTCGCTGGCGCGGTGGTCGGCGGACAGGGTGGCGGTCACCACGGGGCGCACGCCGAGGAGGCCACCGGTGGCCCAGGGCCGCTCGACGACCGCGCCGAAGCCGACCAGGGCCACCTGGGGCGGGTGGATGACGCCGAACACCGCCTCCACCCCCTGGTCCCCCAGACTGGTGACGGTGAGGGTCGCCCCGGTCAGCTCGCTGCCGCGCAGCCGTCCCCTGCGGGCCCGCTGGACGAGGTCCTTCAACGCGGTCATCAGTTCCTCGGGCTTCAGGGTGTCCGCGTCGTGGATCACCGGGGTGACCAGTCCGCCGTCGCGGAGTGACACGGCGACACCCAGGTGCGGGCCGCCGCCGGGCGTGAAGGCGCCGTCCCGCCAGAAGCCGTTGAGCTGCGGCACCTCCCGGCCCGCGAGGGCCGCCGCCTTCAGCAGCAGGGCGGCGGGGACGAGGCGGTCCGTGGGCGGGCGACCGCGGTTGCGACGGCGGAGCCAGTCCACGGCCGCCGCGAGATCGATCGTGGTGGACAGGTAGTAGTGCGGGATCTCCTTCTTGGAGCGGCTCATGAGGTCGCCGATGGCACGGCGCATGGCAGCCGCCCGCTGGTCCCCGTGACTCTCGGGGAGCGGCACCGGTGTCGGTGTCGGCTCTGCCGGCCGGTTCCGAGCCGTGGCCAGCGGCTGGGGCGCGGCGCTGTCCCGGGCCCGTACGGCCTCGTGCACGTCCGCCGCGCGGACCGCTCCGTCCGTGCCGGTTCCGGGCAACGCCGACAGGTCGACGCCGAGTTCGCGGGCGAGTCGGCGGGCGTACGGGGTGGCGCGGACCCGTGGCGCGGGGGCGGGCTCGGCGTGCTCGACGTCGGCACGGGTGACCCGCCCGCCGCGTCCGGTGCCACGCACGGCCGTCAGGTCGACGCCCCTCCGCGCGGCGAGATGGCGTACCAGCGGACCGGCCTCGGTCACCGTCGCGGCCGGTGGCTCCGGCCGCGGCACGGCGGGAGCGGCCTGAGCGCGGGCGGACGCCGGGACCGCCTCCGGCACCGGCACCGGCTCCGGCTCCGGCTCCGACCCGGCCGACGTCGCCGGGGCGGCTTCGGACGGCGTCTCCGGGGCCGTGCGAGCGGCCGGCCGCGGTACGGCGCCGGGCTGCGGTGCCGCTGGTACGACGCCGGGTGGCGGTGTCCGCGGTGCCTCGACCGGTACCGCGCTCTCGATCACGGCGAGCGGCGTCCCCACCGGCACCCGCGTTCCCGCGTCGACGAGCAGCCGCCCCCACGGTCCCCGACTCGAAGCACTCGACCTCGATGGCCGCCTTGTCGGTCTCCACGACCGCCACCACGTCGCCCCGGCTCACCCGGTCCCCGGGGCCCACCAGCCACTCCTGCAGGGTCCCCTCGTCCATGTCGGCGCCGAGTGAGGGCATCGTGAACTCAGCCATCGCCGGTCACCGCCCGACGTGCGGCCGCGACGATGTCCGCGACCTGCGGCAGCGCGGCCTCCTCCAGCCTGCGCGCGTACGGGATGGGCACCTCGGCGCTGCACACCCGCTCGACGGGGGCGTCGAGGTCGTAGAAGTCGTGCTCCGTGACGCGTGCGGAGATCTCGGCGGAGAGGCTGCCGGTGCGCCAGCCCTCGTCGATGACCACGGCCCGGTGCGTGCGGGTGACGGAGTCGTCGGGTCGCGGCGGTCGCCTCGAAACCGGGCCGCAGCGTCACGAACGCCTTGATGATGTCGCCAGCGACGGGGTCGGGCCGTCCGATCACCCCGGCCTCGGCCACCGCCGGGTGCTCCATCAGGGCGCTCTCCACCTCGAACGGGCCGACCAGGTGTCCCGCCGACTTGATCACGTCGTCGGCGCGTCCGACGAACCAGTACCAGCCGTCCGCGTCCCGCCGCACCAGGTCACCGGTCAGGTACCAGCCGCCCGCGAACGCCGCCGCGGACCGGTCCGCGTCGTTCAGGTAGCCGCGGAACATGGACGGCCAGCCGGGCCGCAACGCCAGCTCGCCCTCGACGTCGGGCCGGGTCAGCACGGTGACGCGGCCGTCGGTGACCTCGGCGCGCCCGTCCTCGCCGCGCCGCAGCACCGCCGCCTCCACACCGGGCAGCGGGCGGCCCATCGAGCCGGGCCGGATCTCGCAGCCCGCGAAGTTCGCGATCATGATGGCGCCGGTCTCGGTCTGCCACCAGTTGTCGTGCACCGGCAGCCCCAGGACGTCCCGTCCCCACACCACGGCCTCCGGGTTCAGCGGCTCGCCGACGGACGCGACGAAGCGCAGCGCGCTGAGGTCGAAGGAGGCCGGAAGGTCGTGCGAGCCGGTCCGGGGAGTCGTGCGCATCAGCATCCGCAGCGCCGTCGGAGCGGTGTACCAGACGCTGACGCGCTGCTCGGCGAGGATGCGGTACCAGCGGCGGGCGTCGAAGTCGCCCTCGTCCACGACCACCGTCACGCCGTGCGTCAGCGGGGCGACGATCCCGTACGACATGCCGGTGACCCACCCGGGATCGGCCGTGCACCAGAACACGTCGTCCGGATGCAGGTCGAGGGCGTAGGCCGCGGTCGCGTGGTGGGCGACGGCCGCCTCGTGGACGTGGACGGCGCCCTTCGGGGTGCCGGTGGTGCCGCTGGTGAAGTGCAGCAGGGCCATGTCGTCGGGTGAGGTCGGCGGGATGACGAAGGTGTCCGGCGCGTCGGCCGTCAGCGCGTCGTACGAGACCGTGCCGGGCAGCTCGTGCGCGCCCGCGCCGACGATCAGCACGTGCCTCAGCCCGGTCAGTCCGCGGCGCTGCCCGGCGACCTTCCTGCGGTACAGGTCCGCCGTGGTGACGAGCACGCGCGCGCCGCTCAGCCGCAGCCGCTGCGCCACCGGGTCGGGACCGAAGGCGGAGAAGAGCGGGCACAGGACACTGGTGTTCTTCAGCGTGCCCAGAACCACGGTGTACAGCTCGGGACAGCGCCCCAGCAGCGTGACGACCCGGTCGCCGTGGCCGATCCCGAGCGTACGCAACACGTTCGCGAACCGGTCGCTGGAGCGGGCCAGCTCGCCGTACGTCACGGAGGTCACGGAGTCGTCCCGGCCGACGCAACGCAGCGCGACCACCGCCCCACGGCCGGTTTCCACGTGCCGGTCCACGGCTTCGTAGGCCATGTTCAGTCCGCGGCCACCGGGTAGTCCGCGGAGCCTGGCGCGCTCGCCCGACCAGGAGAAGGCCGCGCACGTCTTCTCGTAGTCGTCCAGGTTGGGCGGCACCCGCGGCGGAGTGTCCTTGCGGATCGTCTGCCAGGGCATGACGGCTCCCTTCCTGAGGGTCCTCTTCCACCATCCGTCGGAGCGGCGCCGCACGCACGGGGCCGAACGGCCCCTGGTCCGGCCGGGCAGGTGTGCTCCGCGCCGCGTCCGGCGAACAGGTGGAGCGCGGGGGCGAGGACGGTCGGCCCCGGCGCGCGGGCCGACACGGCACCGGGTTCGGGCCGGTCGCCCCATGGCCCCGCGGCGGGCGACGGAGGAGGCTGCTGTTACACGCGATGGTCCGAGTGCGGGCGGTACACCGCACAGGACGGTTCAGGAGATGAGGATCATGGACCGGACCCAGCTGACCAGGCACCCGCGGCCACCACGGCGCCCGGACCCTCCCGACCTGCGGACCCCTTCGGGGCGGCTCCTCCGGTACTGAGGGGTCCGGCCAGGCCGGCGCGGGCAGGGGCGGCCGTCGGTCGCCGGGCGGTGCGGCTCGTCTCGTACGGAACGGCGCCGGGTGGCTCGTCCGGCGGCGGAGACCACGGTGACCAGCGGCCCTCCGGGACCGCGCGTGCCCATCCGCCGGGTTCCGTTGGGCCGTTCGGCCCCAGCCGGGGGTCCGGGGAGCCCTCGCGCCCGCCGACGTGCCCCCGGCACGGTGGGGAGGCCCCCTTGAGAACCGTCCGGGCCCTTCCGCCCCGCCTGCTCGGAGGTACCTGACCGATGTACCAGCCAGTGACCACCGGAATCGACGGCAGCGCCGCGAGTCTCGCTGCCGCCGCCTGGGCCGCCCGGGAAGCCGAACTCCGCGGCACCCCGCTGTGTCTGGTCGCGGCCTGGCCCGCCGCGGACGGCTCCGCCGACGGCACCGCGGAGGCGGCCGCGCGCCGCCGCTGGGCCACCCGGTCCCTCGAACTGGCCGCCGACCGGCTGCGCCACCGCCACCCCCGGCTGGACATCCGCACCCAGTTGTCGTCCGCCCCACCGCTGCGGGCCCTGCTGGCCGCCGGTGGCGCGGCGGACCTGCTCGTTCTCGGCTCCCGCGGGCTGGGGTGCATGTCCGCCCCGCTCCTGGGCTCCACCGGAGCGCAGGCCGCCGCCCGGGCCGACTTCCCGATCACGCTCGTCCGCCCCGCACCCGACCCCGGCGAACCGCCGGACGGACCGGTTCTGCTCGCCCTGGACGCCGAGCGACACCCCGACGACACCGTCACCGCGTTCGCCTTCGAGGCAGCGGCGCTGCACGGGATCCCGCTGCGTGCCCTGCACGTCTGGACGCCGTCGGGCCCGGCCCGCTCCTATCCGGTCGTGCCGCGGCGGCACGGCCACGCGGCCCGCGCCAGCCACGCCGAGCGGGAGCTGACCGAGTACCTGCTGCCCTGGCGGGAGAAGTTCCCGAACGTACGGGTCGAGGAGCTCTGCTTCCAGGATGTCCCCGCCGGCGCCGTGGCCGCCGCCACCCGGCACGCCGCCCTCGCCGTGCTCGGCCACCGGGTACGGCCCGCCGCCGGCCCCGGACTCGGCGCGGTCGCCCAGGTCGCCGTGCGCGAGGCACCCTGCCCCGTGACGCTGGTCCCCCACTCGTGACAGGTGCGCACGCATCCGATCCCGCACATGACAGAGCCCCCCGGGTCGATCCCCTCCCGTGCACCTCGCGCGACCCGTGACGCGGGAGCGGCCGAGCCTCGCATCGCCATCCGGTATCAGGCGGCAAGCGGGAGAAGGGGGAAGTCGTGGTGTCGCCCAAGGGCAAGGCGACTGCGGGGCGTGAAGCCCGGTACGTCGTCCATCGGGACGAACATCCCGGCGCCCGTGGCGGGCACCGGGAAGCGGCACCGTCCAGGACGAGCCGGCGGGTCTCACCCGTCGGCCCTCCTGTCCCGCCGCACGTCCTGACCGCCGTGTACTCAGACGGGCCCGCGCGGGTACGAGGTCCCGTCCGGCGGGCGACCCTCGGACACGGGGCCTTCCTCGGACAGGTCGAAGAGATCGCCGCGCTGGACGACGGAGAGGGCCCAGATGACGAAGCCCGAGATGGCGATCAACACGACCGACCACACCGGGTAGTACGGCAGGGAGAGGAAGTTGGCGATGATGACGAATCCGGCGACGACGACGCCGAGGACGCGTGCCCAGGTCGCGGTCCTGAGCAGTCCGGAGCTGACGATCACGGCGACCACACCCAGAGCGAGGTGGACCCAGCCCCAGCCGGTCAGGTCGAACTCGAAGACGTAGTTGCGTGTCGTGACGAAGACGTCGTCCTCGGCGATGGCCATGATGCCCCGGAAGATGCCGAGCAGGCCGACGAGGAAGAGCATCACCGCCGCGAAGGCCGTCAGGCCGGTTGCCCATGCCTGCTTGGCCGTGTGGGCCGGCCGGGTGTGTGTCGCTGTCATCTCGGACCTCGTTTCGTGCGGGTGGTCAGCGACCAGGGGTGCGGGAGGCGGCCCCCGGGTGGTCCGCCGGACCGTGGCCGGTCAGGACCAGTTCCTTCGCCCTGCGGAACTCCTCGTCCGTGATGTCGCCGCGGGAGCGGATCTCCGACAGCCTGGCGAGCTCGTCGACGCTGCTGGTCCGGCCGCCGGCCGCGGTCTGCCTGATGTAGGCGTCGAACTCGTCCTGCTGTGCGCGCGCCTGCGCGACCTCCCGGCGACCCATGTTCTTGCCGCGGGTGACCACGTAGACGAAGACGCCCAGGAAGGGCAGCAGGATGGTGAACGCCAGCCAGCCGGCCTTCGCCCCGCCGCTCAGGTCGTCGTCGCGGAAGATGTCGACGACGACGCGGAAGAGCAGGATGAACCACATGATCCACAGGAAGAACAGGAGCATGGTCCAGAAGACGCTCAGCAGGGGGTAGTCGTACGCCAGATACGTCTGCGCGCTCATGTCTCTCCTCCGTCCTCGGCGCCCGCACGGCCGCCGTCGCGTGCTGCCTTCAGCGTGGCCACGGCAAGGGCCGTGCGACCTCACCCGATGCGGGTGAGCGTGCGGCGGCGGGTCTCATGGGGCCGCGCCTTCCGTCTCCCGGTCGGCCGGCCCGGCTGCCGCCGCGAGGATCGCCAGGACGACCAGGACGGCTACGGCGATGCCGAGAACGAGGGACACCGCTCCGGCCGTGGGGTGGTTCCAGAGGACGAGCGCCAGTGCTCCCGCCGCGATGACGCCACCGGTGGTCCATGCCCGGTGGTCCGTCAGCCAGCGTCCGGTGGATCCGGTGCGCAGTCCGGCGCGTCCCAGCCCCCGGCCGGCGGCCGTCGTGCTCCGGTCCGCCGCCGCGCGGAGGGCGCGGGCGGGGCGTCCGGGGCCGTACAGGTAGGCGACCAGAGCGGTGACCACCGCCACGACCAGCACGGTGCGCGTGCTGTCGCGCAGGAAACGGACGAACGTGTCGTAGACGGCGGCGGCCGCGTCGGCGGGCAGCGCGTCAGGCGGGACCGAGTCCAGATAGAACCGTCTGACGACCGCCAGCGCGACGAGCGTCACCACCATCATCAGGCCGACACCCGTCGCGGTGACCATCACCATCACCCGGTGTGCTGGATGGGTCCACACGGCGAGCGCGGCGAGTACGACGGTCAGGACGGGCAGCCAGGTGCCGAGGATGTCCAGCAGCCGCATCGCGTCCTGCGCCTTGCCCAGTTCCTCCGTCTGGAACAGGGCGATCGTCCGGTCGGTGTCCGGGATGGCCGAGGGCTGGTCGAAACCCGCGTCGACGAGCCGCTGCCGTACCTGGTCGACGACCTCTCCCACATCCAGTTCGACGGTGTCGCCCTCGGCGCGCAGGGCACCCGCACGGTCGCCGGTGAGCATGGTCACCACGGCGGCGTGCGAGCGCCGGTTCGCGTCCTCCCACACCTGCTGGAAGGCGTCACTGGTGATCACGCGGGTGACGGCACGGTCCACGACGGTCCTGACCGCGGCGCGCAGCGGAGCCTCGAGGGACTCGGCCCCCGCCACGACGCGGGGCGGAGCCCCGGCGTCCCGGAGAGCCCGGACGAGGGAGTCCGTCACCGCCGCTACGTCGACGTTGTCCACCACCCGGTCCGTGAGCCGGTTGATCACGACCTCCTGCACGGCCGGCTCGGCGCCAGCGGCGCGACGGTCTCCACGTACCGGTCGGTGTCGGAGACCGTGTCCTGGACCCAGGCCGCGACGACGGCCAGCGGCGCGAGCAGCAGGGCCAGCAGGAGGAAGACCGAGGAGCCGGCCTGGCGCAGCCGCCGGTGGCGCACGGCCGCGTGACGGCGCAGGCGCTCGTACTCCGCTCGTTCCTCGGCGGTCATCACGTACTTCTGGCGCGGTGGTCCGCCGGAGTGCGGCGGGTCCGGGGTCGCGGCCGGGTCCATGAGGGCTCCTTTCCGCGCGCGCCGCGCCGGTGACGACGGTCGTTGATCGGGATGACGGTCGGGGAGGCAGCCGAAACGAAGCACGCGTGCGGTGTCAGGCCGTCGCGGCGAGGGCGTCCGGCTCCGGGGGTGCGCCTTCCGGCGCGCGGCCCGCCACGCGAGGGTGACCACCGCCTCGGCCAGGCCGAGCAGGACGGGCGGTCCCCGCGACGACGCGGGATCGCTGTCACCAACCTCCGCGGACAGAACACGTAGGACCGCCAGGACGTGCGGGGTCGCCTCTGGTCACACCAGCACCTGGACGCCCTGGCACCGGCGTCACGGCGGTCGGCACCGGGAGCCGGTTCCCCGCACGGCCGAGCCGCGCCAGGGTGTCCGCGGAGTCTCCCGTCGGACCCGGGGCCGCCCCGCCGGGCTCGGGGTCGTGCCCGGCGGCCGGTGCCGGACCACGCGGCATGGTCATGGCTCCTCCTCGCGTGATCAGCCGTCGCCTCGCAAGCCGACGGGCGGGGTGAGAGGGCGGTGCGCGAGCACCTGGCCGCTCCAGGATCACGCCCGCCGCCAGGGGACCGGGTCACCCACCGCGGGTGAGCCGTCGGCCCCGCCGTGGCGGTGGGCTGGAAGTCCCCCGGTGTCCGGCCCACCCGCCTACAGGGGCCGGACCGAGCGAGAAGGCACGAGATGAGCGATCCGGACGACGCCCGGACGGACCGGGCCCCGCCAGGGCCGGACGCGGACCGGCCGCGTCGGCGGCACCGCCCCCGCTGGTGGGCGGCGTTCGTCGCCGTCGCCCGTGCCGTGTTCATCACGGTCGGCCTCCTCACCGCCTACTACGTGCTGCCCCTGGACGAGCGCGATACGGGCGGCGCGTCGGTGCTGCTCGTGTGCGGCCTGTTGGCGGTGCTGCTGGTGTTCGGGTGGGAGATGCGGGTCATCGCGCGCTCACCGCACCCGCGACTGCGAGCCGTCGAGGCCCTGGCCGCCACGCTGGTGTTGTTCCTGGTCCTCTTCGCCAGCGCCTACTTCCTGCTGGACGACTCCACCCCGGGCTCCTTCAGCGAGCCGCTGACCAGGACGGACGCCTTGTACTTCACCCTGACCACCTTCAGCACGGTCGGCTACGGGGACATCACCGCCCGCTCCCAGACCGGACGCGTGCTGACGATGCTGCAGATGGCGGGAGGGCTGCTGCTCGTCGGCGTCGCCGCCCGGGCGCTGGCGAGCGCGGTCCAGGCGGGGCTGCGTCGGCAGCGCCGCGCGCCGTCGGCGACTGCGCGTTCCGGTGCCGACGCCGGGACGCCGGACGAGGAGTCGGAACCATGACCGTGCCGAGCGCTTTCACCGCGTCCCTGCCTCCGGACCAGCGAGCGGCGTACGGCAGGCACGCACGCCGACGGGCACCGCGTTCGTCGCACGGCTGGTACGAGACCGCGCGGCAGCGACCCGACCCGGTCGACGTGGTGGAGCGACAGTCGGCCGACCGGGTGGCGGAGTTGGTGCCGATCCGCTACGGCCGCATGATGGAGTCACCGTTCCGCTTCTACCGCGGCGCTGCCGCGATCATGGCGGCCGACCTGGCCCCCCTGCCCGGCACCGGGCTCCAGGTGCAGCTCTGCGGGGACGCCCATCCCTTGAACTTCCGGCTGCTCGCCTCGCCGGAACGCCGCCTGGTCTTCGACATCAACGACTTCGACGAGACCCTGCCCGGACCGTTCGAGTGGGACGTCAAACGGCTGGCGGCCGGTTTCGTGACGGCGGCCCGGGCGAACGGCTTCTCGGTCAAGGAGCAGAACGGCACCGTGCGCGCCTGTGTGAAGGCGTACCGGCAGCGGATGCACGAGTTCGCCGGCATGGGCACCCTGGACATCTGGTACGCCCAGGACGACGCCGACCGGATGCGGGAGCTGATCGCCTCGGCGAGGGAGGACAAGGCGGCACGCCGTACCGCCAAGGCCGCCGATCGGGCCCGCACCCGGACCCATCTGCGGGCCTTCGCCAAGCTCACCCGGGTCACGGCCCACGGCCGGCGCATCACTCCCGACCCACCCCTGGTCACTCCGGTCGACCAGCTGATGGACATCCCTGCCGAGGAGGGCCGCGAGAGGGAACTCCGGACCCTGCTGGACGGGTACGCGCGGACCCTGCCGTCCGAGCGCCGCCACCTGCTGCGCCACTACCGTCTGGTGGACATGGCCCGGAAGGTGGTGGGCGTCGGCAGCGTCGGTACGCGCTGCTGGATCCTGCTCCTGCTCGGCAGGGACGACGACGATCCGCTGCTGCTTCAGGCCAAGGAAGCGCAGGAGTCGGTGCTGTCCGCCCACACGGGTGGCGACCGCTACGACAACCAGGGGCGCCGGGTGGTGGCCGGACAGCGCCTGATGCAGACGACCAGCGACATCTTCCTCGGCTGGACACGCGTCGTGGGCCTCGACGGGCGAGGCCGGGACTTCTACGTGCGCCAACTGTGGGACTGGAAGGGCATCGCGCAGCCGGAGACCATGGGGCCGGGCCTGCTCGCCCTCTTCGCCCGGCTGTGCGGGGCGTCCCTGGCGCGGGCCCACGCCCGCTCCGGCGACCCCATCGCCCTCGCCGCCTACCTGGGCCTCGGCGACCACTTCGACCGCGCGCTCACGGAGTTCGCCCAGTCGTACGCCGACCAGAACGAACGGGACTTCGCGGCGCTGGCGGACGCCTCCCACTCCGGCCGTGTCAGGGCGGAGCGGCGCTGAGCCACACCGCCGCCCAAGGGCCGGACAAGGGCAGGGCTCATGTCACTCCGGAAGCTGCCGCATCTCCACGACCCGGAGTCCCAGTGACTGGCAGCGTGCCAGCAGCCCGTACAGGTGCGCCTCGTCCACGACAGGGCCGAACAGGATCGTCTGGCCGGACATCTCCACGTGGCCCAGCTCCGGAAACGCCTTGGCCAGCGTCTCCGACAGATGTCCCTCGATGCGGATCTCGTAGCGCACGAGTTGTCCCTCCACGGACTGCTTCGGTCCGGCGGACGGTGCCCTTACCCCCGATCGTCCGCCTCCGCGCCCCGTCGGACCTCACCCCGTACAGGTGACCGCCGCCCGGCCGGCGGACGCCAGGGATCAGTGCTTCAGAACGATCTTGAAAGAGATGATCAGCAGTCCGAGCACCAGGTTGACCGACGCGGTGGCGGCCATGAGCCGCGGCGAGGCACCGGCGCGGTGCGCCGCGGCCACGGACCAGCCCACCTGGCCGGCCACGGCGACGCGGAGCGCCAGCCAGAGAGCACCTCGCACGTCCAGTCCCAGGAGCGGGCTGACGGCCACCGCCGCGGCGGGCGGAACGGTGGCCTTGACGATCGGCCACTCGTCACGGCACACGTCCAGCGCGACCCGGCGGTCCGGAGCCCGCTGCGCCAGGCGCGCCCCGAACAACTGGGCGTGCACGTGCGCGCCCCAGAAGACGACCCCGGTCAGCAACAGCAGCAGTACCAGCTCGGCGCGGGGGAACGCGCCCAGGGAGCCCGCGCCGATCACCACGGAGGCCGCGAGCATGGATCCGTAGACGCCGCCCGTGTAGTCCGCGTGGGCCCGGCGCGCGGCCCGGCGCTCCGCGCGGGCCCCGGCCGGGCCGGTCGTGGCTCTGGGTCTGGACACCGGTGACTCCTCCCGGACTCAGCGCGCCGGTCCCGTTCACCCCGGCCGGTGGCCCCCGGCGTCCGGCCGCGGGCGACGGCCTTCCCCGGCGCTCGGCAGGTGCGGGGTGACCAGGAAACTGGCGACGGCTATGCCGCCGGTGGCCAGGATCGCCGCCTTCAAGCCGTCCAACTGCGCGGAGGCGTAGGAATCCGTGACGGCGTCGACCTCGGACGGCGGCAGCCCGGCGCCCTCGGCCGCCGAGCGCAGCTGATCGGTGGGGACGAAGGTGATCCCGGCCTCAAGGGCGACGCCGACCTGTTCACGGGTCTGCTCGGAGAGCTGCGGGTTGTCTTCCACCTGCGTGGTGAAGGCCTGGGCCAGCGAACCGATCAGAATGGACCCGATGAGCGCGGTGCCCAGCGCGGAGCCCAGGTTCTGTGCCGTGAACTGGAGCCCTCCGGCCTCCCCGCGTTCCTCCTCGCCGACGCCGGACTGGACGACGTTGCCCAGCTGCGAGGCGAGCAGGCCGACGCCCACGCCCAGCAGGGCCATGGCTCCGGCGAACTGCCCGTCGTCAATGACCGGGTCGATGGTCGCCAGCAGCCACACGATGGCCGCCGCCAGGGTCGCCAGGGCCAGCCGCACCACCAGGCGCGGCCCCCACAGCCGTCCCAGCGCGGACGCGGACAGCGAGGTCACGAGCATGGTGGCGGACACCGGGAGCAGACGCAGGCCCGTCTCGAAGGCGTCGAACCCCTGAACCACCTGCAGGTACAGCGGGATCGCGAAGAACAGCCCCAGCAGGATGAGGTTCTGGCTCAGCAGCGTCATCAGGCCGGACCGCAGGACAGGTCTGCCCAGCAGGGACAGGTGCACGAGGGGATCGGCGCCCTCGCCTGTCCTTCGGAGCCGGACGGTCTCACCGGTGCGCGTTCACAGCAGCCGGAGGTCGCGTGCGCGGCGCACCGCGTCGCCTCGACGGTTCACCGCCAGCTTTCGGTAGACGCTCTTGAGGTGCGTCTTCACCGTGTTCACGGACACGTGGAGGTCAGCGGCGACCTCCTCCGTCGACAGCATCCGGGCCACCCGCTCCAGGACGTCGCGTTCGCGCCCGCTCAGCTCCACCGCGACGAGCGGTGTGGGCGGCGGTCCCGCCGGAAGCCGCGCCCCGTGCCGTGGTGGGTCGGTCCTGAGCCAACCCGCTGCCAGCTCGTGGAGCGGAGCCATCGCCAGGAGAGGCCGGATCCACGCTCCCGTGTCGAGGAACGGACGTCGCAGTCGCTCCCGCCTGGCGTCGAGGAGGGCATGGGCCACGAGTCGGCGGGCGGTGGCGGTGTCTCCTGCCCTCTGCGCGGCCTGAGCCCTCACCAGCGCCGCCCGCACGGTCACCCCGGGCCCGGCCCGGCCCTCGGTGCGGATACTGTCGAGCAGGTCGACGGCCTCCCCGGTACGGCCCGCGGCGGCGTGGATCGCCGCGGCCTCCACGGCACACGTGGGCTGGTCGCCGGACACGCGCCGGAGCGCCTCGGTGGCTTCCTCCGGCCGTCCTTCGGCCAGGTACGCGGCGGAGGCGACGAGCGCTTCATGGCCCGCCGCCCAGGGTGAGGCCACGGCGGTGGCGACGTCCGGGTCCGCCGCTTCGACGGCGGCTCGGGCCTTGCCCCTGACCAGCAGGAGGCGGGCTGTGACGAGGGCTCGTCCCGCCGCCGTCACCGGATCACGCGTTCCCGGGAGGGACCGGTCCGTCTCGTCGAGGAGGGCCTGGGCCCGGCCCAGTTCATGGCGGTCGACGGCCACGGCGGCCAGGACCAGCTTGCCGATGCCGGAGGCGCACGACGGGGGGAGGCCGGCCCGCTCCCCCTCGGCCACCGCCGCCAGCGCCCGGCGCTCCGCCCGGCCGGGCCAGCCGTTCAGATAGTCGAGCAGGGCAAGGTGTCCCATCGACTCCTCCCGGGGCCGCACGGTGGAGACCCCCCCGGGGGCGCCGACCGCGGCGGTCAGGGCAGCGCGCGCCTCCTCGAAGGACCCCGCCCACAGACGGACCGATCCCAGATGGGTCAGCAGCAGGGCGGAGACTTCGGGATGTTCGTCCAAGAGGTCCGCCGGGACCACCGGCCGCAGCTCGTCGGCCGTCCGGGCGGCCCTCTCGGCCTGCGGGGGACATCCGGTCAGCCGGGCGGCCAGCGCCTCCAGCAGCGCACAGCCGAGCTGCGCGGCCGCCCGGTCGGACACCGTGTCGGGCGCCGGTTCGGACGCCTCGGGAGCCAGCCGCTCCTCGGCGTGGCGCAGGTGCGCCAGACCACGGCGTAGGTCGCACTGGGCCAGGTCGCGGGCCGCACGCACGAGGTCCGCCGCGGGGCTCCTGGCCTCGGGCTGCATGTGCGAGAACAACCGGACCAGGTCGCCCGAGCGCAGGCCGGTGAAGAGCTGGCCGATCGCCAGGTCGGCTACGACGGCTCCGGCAGCGAAGTCCCACTCACCCGCGGCGGCGCTGTGGGCGAGTGTCTCCGGCAGGAACCCGTGTCGACGCAGCCACCGGGCGGCCCGCCGGTGGAGTTCCTGTTCCAGCCCGGGCAGGCGCACGCGCTGATGGGCTCGGAGTATCTCCGCGAACAGCGGGTGGAGCCGGTACCACGAGTGCCCGAGGTGCTCGACGAACGCGTTCGCGCGGTGCAGCCCGACGAGAAGGGGCGCCGCGTCGGTCCGGCTGGTCAGCGCGTCGGCCAGACCAGGGCAGAAGCGTTCCAGGACGCTGACACGCAGCAGGAGGTCCTGTGTCTCCTCCGTCTGCCCCCTGAGCACTTCGGCGAGCAGGAAGTCCGCGATCGTGCTCTGGTCCGCCTCGAACTCCTTCAGATAGCGCTCCGGGTCGGCGCTCTCCCGAGCGGCCAGGGCGGACAGGCGCAACCCGGCTGCCCAGCCCCGGGTACGGTCCACCAGTGCCTGCGCGGCGTGGACCGGGAGGCTCAGACCGTGCAGCTCCAGCAGCGCCACGGCCTCCTCCGGGGTGAAGGCCAGCTCGGCGGCGCGGATCTCCGTCAGCTCACCGGCCGCCCGGTAGCGGTGCAGCGGCAGCAGCGGTTCGGTGCGGGTGACGAGAACCAGGTGCAGCGCCCGCCCGGCGTGGTGCAGGACGAAGGCGAGCTGCTCCGCGATGTCGGGAGCGGTCACGCGGTCGTACTCGTCGAGCACGACGACGACGGGCCGGTCATGATCGTTCAGTTCGGCCGCGAGCGCCGCCAGCAGTCGGTCGTCCACCCGGGACGCGTCCGCCGGGAACCCGACCAGGCCGGGCGTCAGCACACCGCAGGCCTGCAGGGCCTGGATGAGGTACGCCCAGAAGACCCCCGGGTGCCGGTCCCCCACTTCGACGGTGAGCCAGGCGACCGGCTGCCGCAGGCCGGCGGCCCAGTCGGCGGCCAGCAGCGTCTTGCCGGCCCCGGCCGAGCCGTTGAGCATCGTCAACGGCGTCCGCAGAGCCTGGTCGAGGTGATCGACGAGCCGCTGCCGCCGCAGGAATGTGGCGGGCCTCGCGGGAAGGGCGAACCTGGTGCGCAGGAACAGGTCTCCCGGGGGATGCGCGAAAGGAACGGTCGGAAAGACCGGTCCTTGAGCTTCTTCCCCGTAGGTCTCTGCCACGCGCTCATCACCCCTGTCCGTCAGGGTCACGTCGTGAGGAGTACTCCCGGGCGGTACTCCCTTACCCAGCATCCCAGCCCCCCTGCCCCGGCGCGCGCCGAAGATCCGCGTACCGCGGATCGGTCCGTGCCCTCCACGCACGAAGCCCGGTAAGCCCCGCGGCCGGCAAGGGCCACAGCGACGACCCCGGCCGTGCGTACCTGCGACGCCGTGGCGTCCGGCACTCGATTCGGGAGAAGACCGACAGCCGGGCCGCCCGCCCGCGCGGTCGCGGGCCGCGGTTCCGGTGGCCGGTCGAAGGCCCCGGAAGGACCGTCTTCCGGACCTTGCCGGACGAGCCCGGCCCGTGGATGCGGATCACGGGCCGGGCTCGTCCGGTTGTCAGGCGAAGGGAACGGTCAGGACAGATCCCCTGCCGACCTGGAGGGTGGAGGCGCCGTTGCCGAGGGCGCTCCAGACCTCGACGCGGATCGTGCCGCCGTTCAGGTTGCCCAGGTCGCCGGATGCGGAGAGCACTCCCTGACGGGCGGAGCTGTAGTCCTCCCAGCCGGTGATCGGGTCCGAGGCGAAGTAGCGGAACGTCTCGACACGGTCGAAGGTGCCGTCACCCGTCAGGTCGTAGGAGACCCGGGCCTGCTGGGCGTAACCGACGTGGGTGCCGGCGTCTACCTTGAACGTGAAGGCCGTTCCGACCCCGGCCTTCAGCGTGCCGTTGACGTTCTTCACCTCGTAGACGAGCGGGTTGTAGGGGGTTCCGTCGCGGTTGGCGCCGTCCGCGGAGCGGATGGTGTCCGAGGAGCCGGCAGCAGCCGCCTGGGTGGCCAGCTGGCCGCCCGAGCGCAGGTAGAAGGTGTCACCCGTGACCGGCGGGGGGCCGGAGGTGGTGACCGTTACGGTGCCGCTGGACGGGCCGACCTGGTCGGCCGTGTCGCGGGCCTTGACGCTGAAGGTGTACTCGGTCCCCGCCGTCAGGCCGGTGACGGTGTGGGTGGTGCCGGTGACGGTGGCGACCTTGGTGGTGCCGCGGTAAACGTCGTAGTCCTTGACGCCCCTGTCGTCGGTCGCCGCGCTCCAGGTCAGCTTGACGGAATTGTCCGTGATGTCGCTCGCGACCGGGGTGCCGGGCGCGCCGGGTGCTTCGTCGCGCGGGGGCGGGTTGCCCGTGGTGGTGACGGTCACGGTGCCGCTGGACGGGCCGACCTGGTTGGAGGTGTCGCGGGCCTTGACGCTGAAGGTGTACTCGGTCCCCGAGGTCAGGCCGGTGACGGTGTGGGTGGTGCCGGTGACGGTGGCGACCTTGGTGGTGCCGCGGTAGACGTCGTAGTCCTTGACGCCCTTGTCGTCGGTCGCCGCGCTCCAGGTCAGCTTGACGGAATTGTCCGTGATGTCGCTCGCGACCGGGGTGCCGGGGGCGCTGGGCCTGTCGTCACCGGGGGCGCCGCACAGGGTGCCAAGCTCGGTGTCACCGCCCGCACCGGACGCGGTGGACCTCGCCGGGACGTTCAGGACCCCGCCGTCCGAGAACAGCACGGAGCACTCTTCGGCCGTGTAGTTGTGGGCCGCGTAGGTCTTGGTGCCGCTCTTGTCGAAGACGACCGCGGTGGGCGAGTTGGCCGTGACGGTCATGTCCGGCGAGCCGATGGCGTTCATCGTGGCGACCCAGTGGTAGGTGTGCGCCTTGGTCTCGCCGGCTTCAGGGACGTAGCCGCCGTTCCACTGGTTCCAGTAGCTCATGGCCTTGGCCGGGTCGTAGAGCGCCTGGACCTGCCAGAAGATGTCCTTCCACTCGACGGCCGGGCCGCCGTTCTCCTTCTCCATCTCGGTCACACTGCGGTTGAGCATGGCCTTCTCGCGGGCCAGGTGCAGGGAGCCGCCCGTCATCGGGAGGAAGTTGATGCCGTGGATCTCCTCGGGGTTGGCGGTCCACCAGGTCGCGTAGGCGCCGCCGCTGCTCCAGACCATGCCGACGACGTCGTGGGTGAAGTCCTGGGGGTAGACCTGCTGGTCGGCGTCGAACCAGTACTGCGCGATCGACTCGGACTCGGTCATCATCATGTAGACGCCCTGGTCACGCAGCGCCTTGTTTCCCGTCGCCGAACCCCACATGATCAGGCCGGCGCTGAGGTTGATCGACTCCGAGGACGACTCCTGGTTGTTGCCCGCGGCGAAGGACTCGTGGCCGGCGGCCCAGCTGTGGCCGGCGTAGACGTCGAAGCCGCGCAGGAACGGATACTTGCCGTCGTCCCTCGCCGGGTTGGCGGCGTCCTTGATGAGTTCCTTGACCATGCCGCCCCACTCCGAGTCGGCGGCCCACTGCGGGTCGTACTGTGCCACGATCGCCGCGGCCATCACGTAGTACGAGTAGTGGAAGTGGTGGTCGTTGAGCTCCTGGTCGCTGCCGTAGGAGGCCGGGTAGCCGATGAGGGTGCGCCAGTCCTTGTCATAGGAGAACTCGGATGGGCCGCCGACCGTGAACCATTCCTCCATACGGCCCTTGATCAGCGTCAGCAGCTTGTCGCGGTTGGCGGTGTCGCCGGCCTGCTCCGCCAGGGGAACGAGCATGGCGAGCTTCCCCAGGGCCTTGCCGGTCCAGTAGGTGTCGAGCGCGCCGCTGAAGGGGTCGCCTTGGGTCAGCACGTCGTTGATGTAGCCCTTGAGCTTGGTCTTGTCGACGCCGACGGCGCTCGGCAGGCCGGGCAGCACACCGTTCACCTTCTGGGTCGTCGTGAAGGAGGTACCCTCGCGGACCTTCATCTCACCGCGGGAAGAGACGTAGCGGTAAGCGGTCAGCGGGTCGCTGGTGTGGAGCCACTGATGGCGGTAGAGCGCCTGGAAGGTGCCGGTCTCGGTACCTTCCTTCGCCTCCGTGGTGAGGGAGTAGGTCGCGGAGACCTCCCCGTCCCCCTCGCGGTACTCCCAGTCCACCTTCGAGCCGGTCACGAAGCTGAAGGCGTACTTCTCGAAGTCGGCCAGCGCCTCCTTGCTCGGGAGGACCGCCAGGGAGAAGTAGTCCTTGCTGCCGAGGTCGGCGCGGATCTCGTTGCCCGAGACGGTCCAGTCGCTGCTGCTCGGCGCGAACAGCGCGTAGTCGTGGCCGGAGATGGTCACGCCGAGCACGTTGCCCTGATCGGCGAAGACGGTCGGCGGGGCGGCGGCGCTGATCTGCGCCACGCCTCCGGTGCCCTCCGCGTACACGTAGGGCAGGCCGTGGCCGATCGTCGCCCTGAGGCTCCGCACACCGTCGTTCCAGTACGGACTGACGGTCCAGTCGCTCCACCCGTCCGCCTTCGCGTCGGGTGAGTTGAGCCCCGCGAGCCCCAGGGTCAGGTCTGCCTTGTGCGGGAACTCGTACTGGCGTCCACCGCCGACGATCTGGTGTGTCGTCGGATAGCCGACCTCCAGGCCACCGGAGACCGCCTTGTAGGTGAGGGGGTGGCCATACATGTTCTCCGACCACGGGTTGCTGGAGAAGCGCTGGAAGGCCAGCGAAGTCCACCAGTCGTTCGTCGGGACCGGGGTGTCCGCCATGGCGGGAGTCACCTTGGGCTTGACCGCCTGGCCGCCGTTGTTCGACGGCCCCTGCCGACCGGCCGGACGAGCGTCGCTGTAACTGCCCTTGCCGACATCGATGGTCGCGGCCGAGGCCACACCACTGCTCACCGTGCCCAACGCGGTGACGGCAAGCGCCACCGCGGTCAGCACGGACAGGTTTCTGTGAGATCTCATGCACAGCCCTTCTGAGAGCGCTCTCAAGTCGCCGACAACGTAGAGCCGCCCGCGGAAGCGGTCAATGTTTTGAGTCAAAACTCTTTCCGGCAGGCATCGCCCTTCACGTGGTGAAGGCGCTTGGCCTCAAGCGGGACTTCCTCTCCGGGACTACTTCCAGGAACCCGCTAGGGCATACCGGGCAAAACACCCAGATCACGCGCCTCTGAGAGCGCTCTCACGCACCCCGTGCCCAACCGAAGCCCCGGAGGTCACCTTGACCCATGCCAGAGCCGCCAAGAGAACCGCCATGCGAACGACCAGAGGTCCCGCCCTCTTGACAGGGCGCACACATCCTTAACGCACTGGCGTTGCACTTCCCAGGACGCAACCTGCCACGCAACGACTCTGAGTCGATCAATCCCGGATGCCCGAGTTCAACGGAGCGTAGTCAGCACCAAGTCAGCACGGGACAGGTGAGGACGGGTGATGACGTGGGATTTCAGTCAGCACCAAACCAGCACGGGAGTCAGCACGGCACCATCAAATCGTGCTGAACTGCGCGTCCCGGGCGGCACTCGTGCCGATCACCATCGATCCCCTGAGACGCCTTTCCATGAGTCGGCATGGTGGCCGCACGCATAGCTGGCCTCCGAACTATGTTGTCCCGCCACATGTGCGCCTGACCTGCGGATTCCTACGGTATGGCGACACGCAACCGTCCCCGCACATCCTCAGGAAGTGGTGCCGATGTCGTCGCCCGCAACCGCTCCACCAGCACCGACTAATCTCAAGCGCATCGTCGCCGCGTCCCTCATCGGCACCACCATCGAGTGGTACGACTTCTTTCTCTACGGCTCCGCCGCGGCGCTCGTCTTCAACAAGCTGTTCTTTCCGGACTCCGACCCGCTCGTCGGCACGCTGCTGTCCTTCCTGACGTACGCCGTCGGCTTCGCGGCCCGGCCGATCGGGGCGTTGGTCTTCGGGCACTTCGGGGACCGGCTCGGCCGGAAGAAGCTGCTGGTGCTGAGCCTGTTGATGATGGGCGGGGCGACCTTCGCGATCGGGCTGATGCCGACGCACGCCACGATCGGCAGCGCCGCGCCGGTGCTGCTGACGGTGCTGCGTCTCATCCAGGGGTTCGCGCTCGGCGGTGAGTGGGGCGGCGCCGTGCTGCTGGTCTCCGAGCACGGGGACGCGCGGCGGCGCGGCTTCTGGGCGTCGTGGCCGCAGACCGGCGCGCCCGCGGGCCAGTTGCTGGCCACCGGCGTGCTGTCACTGCTGACCGCCGTGCTCTCGGACGCTGCGTTCGAGTCCTGGGGCTGGCGCGTGCCGTTCCTGCTCTCCGGGGTGCTGGTGATCGTCGGGCTGTGGATCCGGCTGTCGGTGGACGAGTCGCCGGTGTTCCGGCAGGCGCGGGAGCGGGCCGAGGCGCGCAAGGCGGAGCGTGCGGCGGAGGCGGAGAAGCTGCCGCTGGTCTCGGTGCTGCGCCACCACTGGCGCGATGTGCTGGTGGCGATGGGCGCCCGGATGGCCGAGAACATCAGCTACTACGTCATCACCGCGTTCATCCTCGTCTACGCCACCAACGAGACCGGTCTGTCCAAGCAGACCGCGCTGAACGCCGTCCTCGTCGCGTCGGCCGTGCACTTCTCGGTGATCCCGCTGTGGGGCGCGCTCTCCGACCGCATCGGGCGCCGCCCCGTCTACCTGATCGGCGCGGTCGGCATCGGCGCCTGGATGTTCCCGTTCTTCATGCTCATCGACACCGCCAGCTTCGGCAGCCTGGTCTTCGCGGTCACCGTGGGCCTGGTGCTGCACGGGGCGATGTACGCGCCGCAGGCGGCGTTCTTCTCCGAGATGTTCGCGACCCGGATGCGCTACTCGGGCGCCTCCATCGGCGCGCAGTTCTCCTCGGTCGCGGCCGGTGCCCCGGCCCCGCTGATCGCGACCGCGCTGCTGGACGACTACGGCAGCTCCACCCCGATCGCCCTGTACGTCATCGCGGCGGCGCTGTTGACCGTCGTCGCCATCGGGGCGGCGAAGGAGACCCGGCACCGCGACCTGTCGGATGTCGGACCGGCCGACGAGGCCGACTCCGCCGCCGTCCGCAAGGCCGACGCGCACTCCCTCTGATCCTCCGACAGGACCCTGGCCCCGTACGCCGTCCGCGTGCGGGGGTCAGTGGCGTCCGGGGACCGACAGGCGGTGCAGACGCAGGGCCAGTTGGATCTCCAGGGCGCGGGCTGGGCTCTGCCAGTCGTCGCCGAGGAGTCGGCCTATGCGTTCCAGGCGCTGGGCCACGGTGTTGACGTGCACGTGCAGCTCGTCCTTGGTGCGGGCCGGGCTCATCCCGCAGGCGAAGTAGGCGTCCAGGGTACGCAGCAGATCGGTGCCGCGGCGCTCGTCGTACGACGTCACCTGGCCGATGGTGCGTTCCACGAACCCGGCGATGTCCCGGTCGGTGGCCAGCAGCAGCCCGAGGAAGCCGAAGTCCTCGGCGGCGGCGCCGTCCCCGCCTCGGCCGAGCAGCCTCAGGGCGTCGAGGCAGCGGCGGCCCTCGGCGTAGGCGGCGGTTACCGCCTCGGGGTGTTCGGCGAGGTCCGCGACCGGCGCGGACGCGCCGACGGTGACCTCCTCGTGCACCGCCGTGCCGAGTTGCCGGGCGGTGCGGCGGGCCACGGCGGTGGCGGTGTCGCCGGAGGTGAGCGGGAGCAGCAGGACGGTGCCACCGTCGCGGGCGGCGGCCAGGCCCTGCCGGGTGGCCGCGAGGTGGGAGGCGGCGGACCACAGGCGGCGGCGGGCGTCCGCCTCCTGCTCGGCGTCGGCGGCGGTGCCGTCGAGGCGGGCGGCGAGCACGACGTGGGTGGCGTCGAGGTCGGCGCTCAGCCGGGTGGCGCGTTCGCGCAGCAGGCGCGGGTCGCGGTCACGGGCGTCCAGCAGGTCGTCGAGGAGTTCGCCGCGGACCCGCTGCTCGGCCTCGGCCGCGGAGCGTCTGGCGAGCAGCAGCAGGGAGGTGACCATCGCGGCCCGCTCCAGGGTGCGCTGGTCGACGGGGTCGAGGTTGGGGTGGCCGCGCAGCACCAGCGCGCCGAGGAGTTCGCCTCCCGCGGCGACGGCGGCGATCCAGCCGTCGCCGTGCCGCACCGCGTGGCCCTCCGCGCGGGACGCCTCCAGCGCGTCGGGCGGCGCGGCGGCGGCCTCGGTGAAATCCACCGTGCCGTCGAGGACCTC
Source organism: Streptomyces sp. NPDC006997 (assembly GCF_040635175.1). Taxonomy (NCBI): domain Bacteria; kingdom Bacillati; phylum Actinomycetota; class Actinomycetes; order Kitasatosporales; family Streptomycetaceae; genus Streptomyces; species Streptomyces sp. NPDC006997. The sequence goes on along the minus strand of NZ_JBEYHH010000020.1, from coordinate 1,258 downwards.
GGCGACCGCGGCGGCCACGTCGTGGACGCCGCCGCCGCGCAGCACCAGTTCGGCGAGCCGGTCGTGCACCTCGGAGGCTCGTTCGATGACGCCGCTGCGGTCCTGGATGATCTCGTTGGCGCGCTCCAGACCGGCGAGGGCGGAGCGGGTCTCGGTGAGCAGGTTTGCGGTGTCGATGGCGGCGGCGGCCAGCGCGGCGAACGAGCCGAGCAGGGCGATCTGCTCCCGTTCGAAGACCCGGGCGCGGCGGTCCGCGGCGTAGAGCACGCCGATGACGTGGTGGCCCAGCATCAGCGGGACGCCGAGGATGGCGACCAGTCCCTCGTCGTGGACCCCGGAGTCGATGGCCGTGGTGTGCTGGAAGCGCTCGTCCTTGAAGTAGTCGTCGGTGACGTACGGCCGGGCGGTCTGGGCGACGAGACCGCCGAGCCCCTCCCCCATGCCGAGCCGCAACTGCTGGAAGCGGGCCGCGACGGAGCCCTCGGTGACCCGCATGTAGGTGTCGCCGCGCTCGGGATCGTTCAGGCTGAGGTAGGCGACGTCGGTGCCGAGCAGGGAGCGGGCGCGCTGCACGATCGCCTGGAGGACGGCGTCGAGGTCGCGCAGCCCGGCCAGGTCGTGGGCGGTCTCGAAGAGCGCCGACAGCTCGGCCTCCCGGCGGCGGCGCCCCTCCAGCTCGGCGCGCACCCGCAGCGCGAGCAGCTTGGCGTGTTCCAGGGCGGCGATCCGCTCGGCCGGGTGGCCCCCGGCGCGGGCGAGCAGTACGGGCTGTTCGTAGGCGTCGGCGGCGGCGCCCCGGACCAGCAGCTCCAGATACGGCACCTCGGCGCCCTCGGCCAGCTCCGCCGGACCGGCCGGCTCTGCCGGACCGGCCGACTCTGCCGCCAAGCGGTGCGCGGACTGCGCGTGATCACGGGACATGGTCACAGGATTCCTCTTGACTTCCTCCTCGCCCTGAAGGGCGAGGATTCCCCTAGGGGGGGTTCGGCCGGTCGCCCGGCTTACGGGTTCCTGCTTCACAGACCGGCTGGCGCCGAGGTCTCCACAGGCTGACACGGCATGCCCTGCCGCGTTTTTGATGTTGACGGCCGCGTTGACGTCGGCGTGGGCACGGTATCCGCAGCCTGCGGCTTTGCACGCGAAGACCGATTGGCTCTCTCGGTTTCCTTCGGTGACGAAGCCGCAGGCGGAGCACCGCTGCGACGTGTACGCGGGGTTGACCTTCACTACCACGCTTCCGGTGTAGCGGGCGGCGTTG